>JAQSWS010000103.1 GCA_029266495.1 Rariglobus sp.
AGATGTGTCATGTCACCCGACCCACTCAGGCCCGGGCGACACCCGAAACAAGACAGATCTGTCTACTCAACACAAGCCGCAATATACAGACCTGTCTATTTTCTTGCGCTTAGCCTCTCCATATTCAGCGTAACTGTATGTCGGCGACTCCTTCATCCTCCCCCAAACGCGATCATCTGATGGCCACCGCGTGGCGGCTTTTTTACCGTGACGGCCTGCGCATCGTGGGCATCGACACGATCCTGGCCGAGGCGGGTGTCGCCAAGATGACGCTCTACAACCACTTCGCCTCCAAGGAGGAGCTCATCATCGCCATCTTGGAAAAACGCGACTTGGAGTTCCGCGCCTCCCTCATGGACCGCGTCAAAGCCGCCGGCGCCGATCCCACCCAGCGTCTTCTTGCCGTCTTCGATTGGCTCGAAGACTGGTTCGCGAGCGAAGGTTTTAAAGGCTGCGTCTTCATCCGCGCCGTCAGCGAATATCCCGACCCCGCCCACCCGATTCACCAAACCGCGTGGCGCCACAAAGTTGCCGTCAAAGCCGCGCTCACCGACCTCTGCGCCGCCGCCGGCGCACGCGACCCCGCCGCGCTCGGCGAGACGCTCAGCCTCCTGATCGACGGCGCCATCGTCACCGCCCACGCCACGCAATCCACCGCCCCCGCCCGTTCGGCCCGCGCCACCGCCGCCGCATTGCTGCAACTCGCACAAACGTCCGCCACCTAGAAATGCGCCGCATAAGCGGTATCAGGATGCGGCGTTGACCGGCGCAGTCCGTCCCGTTTGGGTGTCCGGTTTTATGTTAACGATTGCAGACGTCTCCAAGTCCTACGGCACCCGCGAACTGTTTTCCGACGTCTCGCTGTTCATTGCCCGCACCGACCGCCTCGGCCTCATCGGCCCCAACGGCGCCGGCAAATCCACCCTCTTCGGTCTCATCCTCGGCGAGGAAAAACCCGACACCGGCACCATCGAATGGGAACGCGGCGCCGACTTCGGCTATCTCCCCCAGGAAAGCGCGCCCGCCGGCGACGAGACCATTCTCCACATCGCCACCAGCGGCAAAAAACTCGAGCCCACCGACGACGACTACGACATCGACTACACCCTCGAACCCCGCGCCCGCAAAATCCTCGACGGCCTCGGCTTCAAACCCGACGACGCCGACAAGCTCGCCAAAACCTTCTCCGGCGGCTGGGTCATGCGCGCCCACCTCGCCCGCCTCCTCGTCGCCGAACCCGCGTTGCTCCTCCTCGACGAGCCGACGAACCATCTCGATTTGGAAGCGCTCCTCTGGTTCCAGGATTATCTCACGCGTTATCCGGGCGGCCTCGTCGTCATCTCGCACGATCGTGCTTTCTTGAACGCACTCTGCACCGGCATGCTCGAACTGCGCGCCGGCACGCTCCATTACTACCACGGCAACTACGACAATTTCCTCGTCGAAAAAGAAGCCCGCAAAGCCCAGCAAGCCGCCGCCTTCAAGACCCAGCAACGCGAGATCGCCCATCTGCAGGTGTTCGTTGATCGCTTCGGCGCCAAGGCCTCCATGGCCTCTCGCGCGAAGTCCAAGGAGAAACAAATCGAGCGTCTCAAGGAGGCCGCCGTCGAGGAGCCCACCGAGGAACTGCGCAAGATGAACTTCAAGTTCCCGCAGCCCCCGCGCTCCGGCTTGAAGGTCATCGAACTCGAACACGTCCAGCAGGCCTACGGTGACCACGTCATCTACAAGGATCTCAATTTCACCGCCGAACGCGGCCAGGGCATCGTCCTCATCGGACCCAACGGCGCCGGCAAATCCACGCTCCTCAAGATCCTCGCCGGCGTCATCCCGATCAACGGCGGCACGCGCGAACTCGGCAGCAACGTGGTGCCCGGCTACTTCGCTCAAAACCGTCTCGATAACTTGAACCCCGACGCGACGGTGTTCGAAAACGTGATGGAGCTGCGCACCAACGAAAACCAGCTCTCCGAGCAGCAGGCCCGCGCCATTCTTGGCGCGTTCCTCTTCCGCAAGGACGACGTGCACAAGCCTGTCTCGGTCCTCTCCGGTGGTGAAAAAACCCGCCTCGCCCTCGCCCGCATCCTCGTGAAGCCGCCGAATCTCCTCCTGATGGACGAGCCGACGACCCACTTGGACATCCAGTCGATCGACGCGTTGGTCATGGCGCTCCGGGGCTACGAAGGCACGTTGATCTTCATCTCGCACGACGTGCACTTCATCAAGGCCCTCGCGAAGAACGTGCTCCACGTTCACAGTGGCCGCCTAACGACCTACGCGGGCGACTACGATTACTACTTGGAGAAATCCAAGTTGAGCGACGCCCGCGCCGCGATCACCGCCGGCTTCACCGACGCGCGCCCCACGCAAGCCGCCGCGCCAAAGAAAGCCGCCGCGCCGGTCGCCTCCGGTCCGGTGAAAGCCAAAGCCAGCCCCAACGACATTCGCAAGTTCCGCGAACACGTCGGCGTATTGGAAAAGAAGGTCGTCGAGCTGGAGGCCAAGCAGTCCGAAATCACCTCCGCGCTCGAGGCGCCGGAAACCTACGCCGACAAAGGCAAGTTCCAGCACCTCAACCGCGAATTAAGCGCAACCGTCGACCTCATCACCACCGCGACCGCCGAGTGGGAAAAAGCTGCCTCGCAGCTCGCCGAGATGGAGAAATAAACAGCCGGCGCGCATCAATAAGCCCCGGTTGCCAGCAATCGGGTCCGGCCGCTTTTGAAAGCGACTGGCGCCATAAGCCCGCTTGTCTTCGACGATAACCCCTTGGGCTAAAAGAGGCAGCGTTCGTTTAAAGATTGTCCCCGACCCTTCCTCGGGGAGAGTCTCCACGCCCTCTTCCGTGTTTCGTCTTTGCTGTCCTTAACCAGAGCAGCAAAAGAAACCGAACTCCCATAACGCCCAAAACGAATCCTCATGAGCCAACGTCGACGCGTTCTGCGGCTCGTGATCGTTCTTTTTGGCACCCTGCTCTGCATCGTGGGCCTGGTGCGGTGGAATCGCCCCCCCACGGTCGGAAACGTAGTTCAATCGCCAGCCGTCGCGGCTTCATTTCCCGCGGCGTCGTCCCTCGCCTCCGCGATTGCAAGTCCCCGACCGGCGACCACAGCCCCGGTCACAACGAATCCCGCCGTCTCTCCGCAGGCGCCTGCTCCCACTATTCGCCTGGTCGGACTCACTCCCACGCCTCAACCCGGCTTGTCCCAAGCCATTGAAGACCGCTGGCCCAACGCCGCGCCTCTCGCGGAAGCCAGCAGTCCACATCCGGCAAACGCCGCTTATCGTCACCGCGTCCGACTCGTTCGCATCGACTTTAAATACCCCTTGGTGCGTCTGGAGGAGACTCTTTATCTGGATAAAGAAAAAGGATCCGAAGTGCTCGTCGCTCAAGTCGCGATGGTCGCCGACCACGTGCTCGTAAAAATTCCCCTTGGCGCGAATGAGCAAAAACTGAACGCGATCCTCTCTCCCAAAGGCGCCGCCATTCGCTCGGTAAAGCCCGCGTCGAAAGTCTATCTCGTCACCATACCCGCCCCGCTTGAGATCAACGGATTGCCCGGCACAATCGCCGCCCTGCAAGCCGAAGCCGGCATCGTCGCTCTCGCCGAACCCGATTTTATCGTCCACGTCGACACGACCCCCAACGACGCATCCTTCGCCCAACTCTACGGCCTCCACAACACCGGCCAGACCGGCGGCACTGCAGACGCCGACATCGATGCCCCCGAGGCGTGGGACATCACCACTGGTTCACGCAATGTCCGTGTCGGCGTCATTGATACGGGCATCGACTACACGCACCCTGATCTCGCCGCCAATATGTGGACCAACCCCGGCGAGATCGCCGGCAACGGGATCGATGATGACAACAACGGATACATCGACGACCTGCACGGCTGGGACTTCGTCAACAACGACGCCAACCCGATGGACGACCACTACCACGGCACCCACGTCGCCGGCACCATCGGCGCCGTCGGTAACAACGCCACCGGCGTCGCCGGCGTGAGCTGGCAAGTCAGCCTCGTTGCCCTTAAATTTCTGAGCGCATCAGGGTCCGGCACCACCTCGGACGCCGTCGAAGCGGTTGCCTATGCCACGCTCCTCGATGTTGACTTCACCTCGAACTCCTGGGGCGGCGGCCCCTACTCGCAAGCGCTCTACGACGCGATCGCCGAAGCCGGCGTCGCCGGGCACCTGTTTATCGCCGCCGCCGGCAATTCAAGCCAGAACGCCGATGTTTCGGTCCACTATCCCGGCGGCTACAATCTCAATAACATCGTTTGCGTCGCCGCCACCGACCACAACGACCAGCTCGCCAGCTTCTCCAACTACGGCATCACCTCGGTCGATCTCGCCGCTCCCGGTGTAAACACCGTGAGCACTTCACCCGGGTTCTCCTACCGGACGCTCAGCGGAACGTCCATGGCCACGCCCCACGTCGCCGGCGCGGCCGCACTTCTGCTCTCCGTGCAACCCGGCCTCGCCTCGCCGGAACTGAAAGCCGCCCTGCTCAACTCCGTCGACCGCGTGCCGTCGCTCTCCGGCCGCGTGCTCACCGAAGGCCGGCTCAACGTCGCCTCCGCCCTCGCCGCGCTTTCCGGCCTCGGCGTCTCGCCCGCGACCGGCTGGAGCGTCGCCGCCCAAATCGGCGGCACTCTTCCCGTCACCTCCACCACCTTCACCCTGCGCAATGGTGGCTCCGCCCCATTGTCATGGATCGCCTCGTCTGACGTGCCTTGGGCCGACGTAAACCTCGCATCTGGGACCCTCGCTCCGGGCGCCACCGCAAGCGTCGTTGTCTCGCTCGACACCAGTGCCGCCATCCTGCTCTCCTATGGCACCCACGACGGCGCGATCACGTTCACCAACACCGCCGACAGCGCCGTCCTTCGTCGCAACGTGCGCCTCATCCTGGATCCGCTCACCGTCCCCGTTTTCTCGGAAACCTTTGAAGCCAACTCGCTCGACAGCACCCTCTGGACAATCACCGGTGGCACGAATGCCCGCACCGTCATCTCCACCGCCAACCTGCCCCACGGTGGGACGCGCCATCTCGTCATGGATGCCATCACCGACGGCACCTATGCCCGCAACGAAGCGACGCTCCGCCTGGACCTCGCCGGCAGTTCCGACCTGCGCCTCACGTTTTGGGCCAAGGGCTTCAACGAAGACTCCAACGGTCCGCCCACCAGCCCGTTCACCAACAGTGCCGATTTCGACGGCGTCGCCATCAGCGCGGACGGCGTCACGTGGTATGAGATCCAGCCGCTGCGCTCCCTGTCCGCCGACTGGCGTAAATATACCGTGGACCTCGACGCCGCCCTCGCCGCCCGCGGACTCGCTTACAACGCCAACTTCCGCGTTCGCTTCAACCAATACGACAACTACGCCGTCCCCACCGACGGCATCGCCATCGACGACATCGCCATCGTCCGGATCATCAACAAGCGCCTCGGACTCATCTCGCCCGCCACCTTGACCGAAGGGGGCGTCGGCACCGCCACCCTGACCGCAGCCCCTCCTCCTGAATCGGAACTCGTCGTCACCCTCGCCGACGCGTCCTCCACCCTCGTTTTGCCTGCCACGGTCACCTTCGCCGCCGGCCAAGGCTCAATAGACTTCACCGTCTCCTCGCCCGAGGATACCCTGCTCAACGGCACGCGTTCGCCGGTCATCAGCGCCACCGCCGCCGGCTGGGGCCAAACCGAATCCACCATCCGAGTCCTCGACAACGAAACCGCCTCTTTGGGACTGGCTCTCCCGGCCTTCGCAATCGAAGGCAGCACCGCCCTCACCGGCACTGTGACTGTCTCGCCCGCACCCGACGCCAACGTGACCGTCGAGCTCTCCAGCGATGACACCGGCGAACTTCGCGTTCCTGCCACGACCATCATTCCCGCCGGACAAACCTCCGCCTCCTTCGAGCTGCTCGTCGTGGACGACAACCGCATCGACGGGCCCACCGCTCCCGTGATCACCGCCCGGATCGATAACTGGACTCCCGCTTCCGCCACCCTGACGGTCCACGACAACGAAGTTCGCGCCCTTTATATCACCGCCCCCGCCTTTGTGCGCGAAGGCGCCGGCAGCTTGACCGCCACCATCACCCTTTCCGGCACACTCACAACACCACTCACCGTTTCCCTGACCACCGACGACACCACCGAACTGGCGCCTTCCGCCGAGGTCGTCGTCCCCCCCGGTCAGCTCTCCGCCACCGCTTCCGTCGCCATCGTGAACGACGAACTCCTCGATGGCCCCCAAACCGTCCGCCTGATCGCCACAGCCGCATCCTTTGCCTCGGGCGAAACCACCCTCGTGGTCCGGGACAACGACGTCCACCACCTGAGCCTTTCCGTCCCGCCCTCCAACGTGCTTCGCAACCAGCCCTTCACTCTCGTCCTCACCGGCGAAGACATCTCCGGCGAAGTCGTGACCGACTACTCCTCGGACCTCACGCTGAGCGCGACCGACTCCACCGGCGCGGCGGTTCCGCTGACTCCCGCCTCGGTCGCCGCAGCCGCCCTCGCTTCCGGCCGCTGGACCGGCTCGGTCACGGCCGGGGCCTATGCCACTGGAGTCCGTATTATAATCACGGATACCGCATCCCGCTCCGTAACATCATCAGCCTTTGATGTCGTCGCCGGCTCGGCGGCCGCCTTCACCTGGAACAACCTGCCGGCCAGCGTCGTCGTTGACACTCCCTTCATCGCCACCGTCTCCGCCGTCGACGCAGCCGGCAACCCCGCCGTCTCCTTCGCCGGCAACGTCGCCCTCTCCGTCCGAGACAACGACGCCAGCAATGTGCGCATCCTCTCCTGGGTCGGCTACGCGGACACCTCGCCGTCCGGAAAATACGAGCGGACCAAGCAAGCCATCCGCAACCAGTTCACGTCCTTCACGGAGACCGCCACAACCGTCACCACCAGCACGGACCTCGCCACCGCGTTGGCAAACAAGGAAGTCTTCCTGATTCCTGTGCAAGAATTCGACTATTCGCATGTTCTTCCCTCACTCGGCACCACCTGGTCGGGCGTCCTGCAGAGTTTCGTCACGAGCGGCGGCACGGTCATCGTCTGCTCCGTCTCCGGACAGGAGCACCAGTTTCTCGCCAACAGCAGTCTCCTGAACGCCAACAAGGCTTATGTCAGCACCGGCCCGCATCCCGTCTACAAGCAGACCAGCACCTGGCTCAACGAAGGCGTGCCGAATTCCTTCATCGCGTATTCGGTGAGCAGTTACACTTCTTCCAACGGCCAGTCCTCTCTGGCCTCCATGATGTATGGTTTCCCCATTGTCCTGTCCCGCACACTCGGAGCCGGCCGGGTCGTGCTCATCGGCACCGATTACACTCAAGTCGGCACTGGGATGGACCGCATCATCGCCAACGCCGTCCATGCCAACAAACCGGCGGACGTCGACATGAGCGCCCCCGTGCGCCCGGCCTCGGTTTCCTTCTCCAACGGTGTCTGGACCGGTCCTCTCTCCGTTCCCATCCTCGGCTCCAATCTCAGCCTCCGTGCCGACACCCCCGCCCCCGTCAAGGGAGTGAGCGCCGCCTTCGCCTCCGTTGCCTATATCCCTCCGTCGGGCACCGGACTCGTCGTGACCGCGCCCGCGACTGTCGCTGAAGCCGGCGGCACTGCGACCGCTTCCGTTTCCATCGCCCCGGCTCCCACCGCGCCGGTCACGGTCACCCTCGTCTCCGGCTCTCCGGCCGAGCTCACGGTTCCTTCAACCGTCACCATTCTCGCCGGAGCCACCTCCGCATCCTTCACAATCACCATTCTTGATGACATGATTGCCGACGGCAGCCGCGACGTCGTGGTGTCCGCCACGGCCTCCCCCAATCTCGGTGGCTCGGCCACCGTGCGCGTGCTCGATGACGAGGGCGGGGCATTGACACTTACGGCTCCCGCCACCCTCGCCGAAAACGCCACCGGCGCCACCGGCACTCTTACGGTGAGCCCGCCCGCCGCCCGATCGATCACCGTCACAATGATTTCCGACAATCCCGCCGCCGCCACCGTGCCACCGACGGTCGTCGTCCCGGCGGGCTACCCTTCGGTGACCTTTCCGATCACTCCTGTGAATGACACCGCCCTTGATGGCGACCAAACCACCGTCATCACCGCCGCTCTGACCGGCTGGACCTCGGCGACACACACTCTCGCCATCACCGACAACGAACTGCGCACTCTCACGCTCACCGGCTCGTCCTCGGTCGAAGAAGGCGACTCCGCCGGCGTCACGCTCGGCCTGAGCGGCACGCTCGCCACGGACCTGATCGTCTCCCTGTCCTCCGCCAATTCCGCGCAGCTGACCGTCCCCGTCACCGTCACCATTCCCGCCGGTCAAACCTCCGTCACGGTCCAGGTCCAGACCGCCGAGGATACCGCGCAAAACGGCAGCCGCACGGTTCAGATATCCGCCTCCGCCGACACCTTCGTCGGCGCAACCCGCGACATCGTCGTGCGCGACGACGAGCTCCACCACTTCGGGTTCAGTGCCATCACCGACGGGCGCGGCACGCACGTGCCCATCGCGGTCACCGTCACGGCCCTCTCCTCGGACAACGTGGCGATCACGGGCTATGCCGGCACGGTCGTGCTTTCCGCCCAAACCGCCAACGGCAACGCCTTCCCCCTTATGCCCGTGAGCGCCGGCCCGTTCACCAACGGCGTATGGACCGGCAGCATCACCGCTTCCAATGCCGGCATCGGCGTGCGCGTGACCGCCACCGATGGCACCGCCACCGGCCAGAGCAACCCCTTCGACATCCTCGGCTCCCCTCGCATTGCGGCCGCACCGGGATTCATCTCGGTCGACCTCCATCGTGACGAATCAACCACTCGCAACGTGGTTATTTCGAATCTAGGCCAGCAGCCGCTCACCTGGTCCGTCTCCGGAATCAATATCTCATCCGACGTGAGTTCAACCGAGCCTGTGGCCGGACCGGTTTTTTCCGACGGGATCGGACATCCGAAAGAAGCCGATACTCTCTCCAATGCCTCCCTTTACGATGCTCCGCGCTTGGACGCCGGCCCCTCCGTCTCCGCGCCTTGGACACCCCGACTGGAAACCGTCCTCACTACGCTTGACGCCGGCCACACCGCGGTTCGGACCCTGATCCCGGGCCGTTACGCTTTCAGCGATGGCGTCACCGGCACCTATATTTCAGACGGCGGAAACGACATGTATGACACTGGCAACTACCTCGCCACCGACTTGGGAAGCTCCCTCGCGTATTCCGACGGCGTGATCATCTCCTCGACCAAGCTTGGCGCCAGCGGTCGCTATTTTACCCGCAAATACGATGGTCTCCTCGTCTTCGCCGCCGATCTCTCCGGCGTCTCCTACTTCGAGATCACCGGCAATCTCGGCGCCGATGGCTTCGGCAGCACCGACACTTCCGTGCTCTCTTATATACGCAGCGGCATCACCTACCGGGGTTTCATCAAACGTGTCTACGGCACCAGCAACCCGTCCGTAAACCACCTCGTGATTGTGGCCGACAACGGCTCCGCCACCCACTCCGCCTCGACCGACACAAACAACGACCTGCATCGCGTGAGCAGCCTCTCCGGCGTCACCCGCGTTTACTACCTGCTCTACGCGGGAGGCTCGGGCAGCTATATCAACAACACATCGGCACAAGCCGTGATGGCCACGTTCCTCGACACGGTGAGCACCGGTGACTGGATGAATGGCGCACCCTCCTCCGGCAGCATTGCCCCCGGAGCCTCCGCCAGCATCACGCTCACCTTCGATTCCACCGGGCTCGATTTCCGCACGCACACTCAAACCCTGCGCGTCACCTCGAACGATCCGCTCCAGCCCGCCATCGACATTCCGGTCTCGCTCACCGTAACCGACCGCGTCCTCGACCATTTTGCGTTCGACACCATCCCTGCGCAGATCCGCGGCGCGCCCTTCACCGTCCGCCTGCGTGCCCTCGCCGCCGATGGCTTTCCCGTTTTCTCGCACTCCTCCCCGGCAGCCCTCACGGCCAACGGTGCCACGCTCACACCCTCGACCACCACCGGCCAAGGCTGGGCCGACGGTGTCTGGACCGGCCAAGTCACCGTCAACACATTCGGCACCGGCATCACGCTCTCGGTGGATGACGGCACCGGCCACACGGGACTGAGCAACGCCTTCGGCGTCGGCTCCGGTCCCGTCACCGGCTTCTCGTGGGACACCATCCCCTCGCCCCAAGTCGTCGACACGCCCTTCCCCGCCGTCCTCCGTGCCGTCGATGCCGGCGGCAATCCCGTCCCCTCCTATTCCGGTTCTGCAGCTCTTTCCGCTCTCGTTCCGCGGATGCTCGCCAACACGGGAACGGACTACAGCACGGATTCCTACCCCTTCGCGGCATCCTCTGGAGCGGTGGTCCGCCAGCAAGTGCTTTACCCCGCCTCCGCACTCGGCAACGCACCGCGCCGCCTGGTCAGCCTCGCTCTGAATATCGCCTATACCAACCCTGCGGTCGCCTTCAGCCAGTGGACCATTCGGCTGAAAAACACCACCCGTGCCAGCCTCTCAGGCGGAGGTTTTGACTCGGAGGGGTGGACACCCGTGCATATCTCAAACGTCTCATTCCCCACGACTGGCTGGGCTACCTTTGTTTTTTCCAGCCCATTTGACTACAATGGCACAGACGCGCTCTTGGTTGACTTCAGTTTCTGCAATCCCGCGACCGGATCCAACTATGTCGACACAAGGATAAGCTATGATGGGTCCACCGTCCGCTCCATCAAGAAAACCAGCGCTTCTGCCACCACCGATCCGTTCTCCTTCTCGACCGGCACCACCTCCAACTACGCCCCGATCATCCGGTTCACCTCCCTCGAACCCACGCCCATTCGTCCCTCCAGCGCCACTTTGGTGAACGGGATCTGGAACGGAGGCGTATCACTCGCCACCACAACAGCAACCCGTTTATGGTTTCCACCCCAACCCTGCCGACCGCGCTTCCGTTCGCCGAAACATGGGAGTCCGGCGCTCTTTCCCCGGCATGGAGTCTCAGTGGAACCAATAATTATCGCACTCAAATCACCACCGACCATGCCCCGCACGGCAGCACCCGTCACCTGACACTGGATTCGTCATCCACGTCCCCGCTCTCCCGTAATGAAGCCACTCTCACCCTCGATCTGGCCGGCCGCACCGGCGTCGTGTTGAGCTTCTGGGCCAAGGGATTCAACGAAGACCCGCACGCCCCTGCCACCAATCCATTCACGGGCGGTGCCGATTTCGACGGAGTCGCCATCAGTGCCGATGGTGTCACTTGGCATGAGGTCCAGCCCTTGCGATCCCCTGTGCTCACCAATGTCTGGCAACTCTTCACGGTGGATCTTGACGCCGCCCTTGCCGCCCGAGGCCTGGCTTACACTTCATCCTTCCGCATTCGCTTCAACCGCTACGGTAATTTCTACATCCCGATTGACGGCATCGCCCTCGACGACATCTCCGTCACCACCTCGGCGACTGGCGTCACCACCCTTGTCCTGCCAACCACCGCTGTCGAATCTGCGGCTCCTTTATCCGGCACCCTGAGCATGGCTGTCTCACGACCGACGGATACCGTCTTCTCGCTCTCCTCCTCGGGTTCGGCCAAACTCGCCCTCCCCGCCACGGTCATTCTTCCCGCTGGCCAGACATCCGTCATCTTCCCCGCCACGCCGATCAACGACTCCCTCTTCGACGGCAACCACACCGTCACGGTCACGGCCACTCCACCCATAGGATCCGGCCTCTTCGCCAGCAGCATCCCGCTTACGATCACCGACGATGACGCGCCTGCGATCACCCTCATCGTGACTCCATCCAGCGTCGCGGAAAATGCTGCGGCCGCCACCGCCATCGTGACGCTCGGTGCATCTCCCGCCGCTCCCATTAGCCTCACATTAGCCTCCAGCGATCCCACCGCAGCCACTGTCCCCGCCTCCCTCTCCTTCGAGCCCGGCCAGACCACCGCCACCTTCCTCGTCACTCCGGTCAACGACACCAAGATCGACGGCCCGCAGACCACCACGCTCTCCGCCACATTGCCCGGAGCCAGCCCCGCCACGGCCCCCTTCGCCGTCACCGATAACGAAACCACCGCGCTCAGTTTGTCCTCCAGTTTTTCGATCACCGAAGGCAATACCAGCAACCGAACCATCAGCATCAGCGGCACCCTCACTGAACCGCTCACGATTTCACTGAGCTCCGCCAACTCCGCTCAGCTCACCGTCCCCGCCACCGTCATCATTCCCTCCGGCTCCACTTCGGTTTCGTTTGCCGCCACCGCCGTGGACGATGCCAGCACCGACGGCACCGTCACCGTCCAGATCACCGCCACCGCCTCCGGCTTCACCGGCGTCACGACCAGCGTCAGCGTCGTCGACAACGACATTCACCATTTCACCTTCTCCACGATCTCCTCGCCGCAGATCGCCAACCGGCCGTTCACGGTTTCCGCATATCCCCGCACCATCGACGAAAGCAGCGCGACCTACACCGGCACGGTGCCTCTGTCCGCCCAAGCCGCGGATGGAAGCGCGGCCTCGCTCACGCCGGCCACACTGACCTTTTCCGGCAGCAGCACCTCCGCCTCCCTGTCCATTCTCTCTCCCTCCTCCGGAGTTACTCTCCGCTTGGATGACGGGGCCGGCCACACGGGCGCCAGCAACAGCTTCAATGTCGGCACCGGTGCAATCAACCGCTTCCTCGTCTCCTCGTTGGCATCGCATCAGTCGGCCGGCGTTCCCGCTTCAGTCACCCTCACCGCACAGGATAGCTATGGCAACACCCTCACCAGCTTCAACGGCTCGGCCACGCTCTCCGCAGGCACCGGATCCACGATCACCGGAACCGGCGCCACAAGCACCAACTCTTTCCCTGTATACTCTTACTCGGAAGACAGCCGCACCCAGATCATTTATACCCCTGCGGAAATTGGTTCGGCCGGACCGATTTCCTCGCTCGCCCTGAACATCCTCACCACCCCAGGTCAGGTGCTCTCCAACTGGACGATACGAATGAAGCACGTCTCTTCCACCACCGCCAGCGGATGGGAATCCATCGGCTGGACCACGGTTCATCAAAGTTCCGCCGACCTCGCCGCCGCCTCGCCTGGCTGGATCGAATTCCCGTTTACCGCCCCTTTCAATTACGATGGCACCAGCTATCTGATGGTCGATTTCAGCTACAACAACACCGGTGCGACCGGTGTGAGAGCCGGCGTGGTCCAAACCACTTTCACCGCCTCCCCCCGGTTGATTTACGCCAACATCTCAAGCACCTCCGGTGATCCGCTCTCGTGGACCGGCACCGCCCCGGCCATCTCCACCAATAATTACCTTCCTAATCTTCGCCTGAGCCGGTCCGGAACCATGCCCGTCACCCCTGCGACCACCCCGGCATTCACCGCCGGCACGTGGACCGGCCCGGTCACCTTCGAGACCACGTCCGCGTCCACGATCACTCTGCAAGCCCGCAACGGCAGCACACTCGGCCAAAGTAATCCCTTCGACGTGCTCCCCGCCCCTCTCGTCAGCGTATCCCCGGAGGATGTCTGGACGTTCAACGGCCCGCGCGGCAGCGATTTCACCAGCCAGTCGCGCACCTACACCCTCACCAACATCAGCGCCTCTTCCATCGCCTGGACCGCGTCCAGCCCCGCGGCATGGTTGTCCTTCGCCCCGACCGGCGGCACGCTCGCACCGGGTGCCACCATCACCGTCACAGCCTCGCCCACATCAGCCGCCTCAGCCTTGGCATCGGGTATTAACACAACCGATCTCATCTTCGCTGTGGATGGAGCTCCCAATGCCATCCGCCGCGCCGGGCTCACGACAACACCTGCGGGTGCGCTCACCCTCTCGCCTGCATCCGGCTTCGCCCCGATCGGTCTGACGGGCGGTCCTTTCTCACCTGCAAGCGCCACCTGGACCGTTTCGAACACCGGCGACGCCACGATCTCATGGACTGCAGCCAAGACCCAAGTCTGGCTCTCGCTCTCAACGACTGGGGGCAGCCTCGCCCCCGGCGCCACGGCTACCGTCACAGCCACCTTGGACGCCTCGGCCGGCACCCTGCCGATTTCCGTCTACACTGACACGATCACCTTCATCAACACGACCACCGGTCAGGGCAACACAACCCGCGCCGCCACTCTCACCGTTCGCGCACCAGTTGCTCCCGTCATCACCTCCCAGCCGGCCAGCACCACCCTGTTCCCCTTAGATAATGCAGCGCTCGCGGTCGCGGCCTCAGGGGATGGCACACTTAACTATCAATGGTATCGGGGGAGTGCCGGTGATATTTCATCTCCCCTGGCTGGCGGCACCAGTTCGCTCTTGGTTACTCCAAGCCTGACGTCCTCCAGTTCGTTTTGGGTGAGAGTCACCAATTCCATCGGAGCCACCGACAGCGCGCTCGCCACAGTAACGGTCGCACCGGTTTCATCCCTCAACCTTACAACGGTGGGCGACAACAGTTCAGGACAACTGGGCGACAACTCCCTCACGCAACGACTGACTCCGGTCCGACCTGTCTTTGACGCAGTCCAGGTCTCCGCGGGTAGATTCCACAGTTTGTTCGTCAAGACCAATGGCACGCTCTGGGCCATGGGCGCCAACTCCACAGGTCGCCTCGGTGATGGCACCACCACCGATCGCACCACGCCGGTTCAAGTGGCGTCAAATGTCGTTCAAGCCTCGGCGGGTCCATTCCACAGTCTCTTCGTCAAAACTAACGGCACCCTTTGGGCCATGGGACACAATGGAAACGGCGAACTCGGTGACGGCACCACCACCGGCCGTCTCTCACCCGTTCAGATAGCCTCAGGCGTAGCCGAGGTCTCCGCGGGCGCCAGTCATACTCTGTTTATCAAGGTGGACGGGACCCTATGGGCGACAGGATACAATAGCTACGGACAACTTGGTGACGGAACGACCACAAGCCGTCATGCGCCGGTGCAAATCGCCTCCGGCGTCGCCCAAGTCTCCGCCGGTGACAGCCATTCTCTTTTTGTGAAGACCGATGGGACCCTCTGGGGCATGGGAGCCAACGGCTACGGTCAGCTCGGCGACGGCACCACCACCGGCCGTCTCACTCCCGTGCAAATAGCATCTGATGTCCGCCAAACATATGCTGCGGTCTATCACAGCATGTTCATCAAGACCGATGGCTCGCTCTGGGCGACGGGCTACAACAGCTACGGACAACTTGGTGACGGAACGACCACAAGCCGTCGTGCGCCGGTGAAGATTGCCACGGGAGTATCCAGGGCATCGGTCGCGTGGGCATATAGCTTATTTATAAAGACCGACAAGACGCTCTGGGCATCCGGTCAAAACAGCTCCGGCCAATTCGGAAACAGCACCAGCGTCGGCAGCATCACTCCAACTCAAGTCGACTCAGGGATCATCGGCATTTCGACCGGTTACCTTCATAGCCTTCGTCTCGGTCTGAAGCCCCACATCACCAGCCAACCCGCCTCGTCCGCCATATTTGCGGGGCAAACCGCCGTGCTTTCGATAGTCGTCAATGGCCCGCCCACTCTCGCTTACCAATGGTATGCAGGCTCCTCGGGTAACACATCCCAGCTGATCACGGGTGCAACTGCCGCGTCTTTCACGACACCCGCCCTCCATCAAACCGTCACCTATTGGGCTCGCACCGCTAATATCTATGGCTCCGTCGATAGCCAGGCCGGCATCATCACCGTCCTCCCGCCCCCCGATACCGACGCCGACGGCATGCCTGACTCTTGGGAAACCGCCCACGGCCTCGATCCCGCCTCCTCCATCACGGCTAACGGCCGCCTCGGCGATCCCGATGGCGACGGCATCCCCAACCTCCTCGAATACGCCTTCGGCCTCGACCCGAAGCATGCGGAAGCCAGCGCCCCTTCCTCCGTCCAAACCGGCCTCAATCCCGACACCGCCCAACCCGAACTCCGGTTCACCTATCGCCGGCTCATCCACCCCGGCACCCTTGCTTACACCATCTTCACGTCGGCCAACTTAACCACGTGGTCATCCACGGTCCCGGCACCCGTGGAACGCTCCGTCACGGCCAACGCCGATGGCATCACCGAAACAGTGGTCACGGGAATCCCGCTCGGCTCCGGACGCGTCTTCGTGCGAGTTCAGGTCGCCACGCCTTAAACCAGGGCCCGCGGCCTCACCCGATCCGCTCCGCGATCAACGGCTCCGGTGTCACCGGCCCGTCGCCGGTCACGATCGCCTCGCCTAGGATCGCCGCCGCCGTTTCCAGGCGCGCAGTATCGTTCGCGTGAATACATGCGAGCACCGCCCCCGCCTCCACCCGCTCCCCAACTTTCACCAACCGGGTAAAACCCACCGCCGGATCCACCGCATCCTCCGCCCGGACCCGCCCCGCGCCGAGTTGCAACGCCGCCAGCGCCACGTCCAGCGCAACCACCTCCTGCACCCAGCCCGCCCGCTCCGCCTTCAATTCCCGCACATGCTTCGCCTGCGGCAACACCTCGTCCGGCGCGTCGCACACCCGCGCATCCCCGCCCTGCGCCGCCACGATCTCCTTCATTTTTTTTAACGCCGCGCCGCTGGCCACCACCTCCCGCAAGCGCGCCTCTCCCTCCTTCACATCCCCGGACACCTTCGCGAGACACAACATCTCCGCCCCCAGCGCGTAGGTCACCTCCATCAAGTCCGCCGGTCCTTCGCCGCGCAGGCACGCGATGCTCTCCGCAACTTCCAGCGCGTTGCCCACCGCACGCCCCAGCGGCTGGTCCATCGCGGTCAGCAACGCCCGCGTCGGCTTCCCCATCGCATTGCCGATGTCCACCATCGCCTGCGCCAGCGCACGCGCGTCGGGCAGCGTCTTCATAAACGCGCCCCGCCCGAACTTCACGTCCAACACCAGCGCGTCGATGCCCTCGGCCAGTTTCTTGCACATGATCGACGCACAGATCAGCGGCAGGCACTCCACCGTCGCGGTCACGTCGCGCAGCGCATAAAGTTTTTTGTCCGCCGGCGCCAGTTCCTTGGTCTGCCCGATCAACGCGCACCCCGTCGACTCCACCCGCTCCCGATATTCCTCCAACGATAATCCCACGCGAAACCCCGGGATCGACTCCAGCTTGTCCAGCGTGCCGCCCGTGTGACCCAGCCCGCGTCCGCTGATCATCGGCACCGCCACGCCGCATGCCGCCACCATCGGCGCGAGGTGAAGCGACACCTTGTCACCCACCCCGCCCGTCGAATGTTTGTCCACCTTCGGCACCTGCACCGACGACAAATCCGCGACTACCCCCGAGTTCATCATCGCCTTGGTCAGGGCCACCGTCTCCGCGGTGTTCATACCGCGCAGGAAGATCGCCATCAACATCGCGCTCAACTGATAGTCCGCCCACGAGCCATCCGTCGCGCCGCGCACAAACGCCGCGATCTCCGCGTCCATCAACACCCGCCCGTCACGTTTGCGAGCAATGACCTGCTGCGGAAAAAACGGCGTGCTCATGCCCCAACCCAGCCACAGCCATGCCAGGGCGCAAGCCCGCCCGCCCGCCTCCGGACAAGTTTGTCACCGATCAAGTGACAAACCTCCGCCCCGGCCGGCGCGCAAAGACCCAAACCCAATTTGTCACTTAATAAGTTACAAATTGAGTTTGCCACCGCCTCCGTCACGTCATCTCGCGCCGCAACACCAGCGTCGTGTCGCTCCCTCGAAAAAATTCGTAATCCACCCGGATGACGTCCGATCCGATGCCATCCGCCGCCAGATCGGCGCGCAGCCGTGCGAGCCCCGCATAAGGCCGGCCGTCCGGCCCGCACACCGGATGAATGCGCACCTCCCCCCGGCTCACGCGCACCAGCTCGCGACACGCCGCCAGATGAAACCCGTAATCGAACAGCCGCTCGTAAATGAAGAGCAGGTGCGCGCACAGCACCACGTCGAACGCCGCATCCGCAAACGGCAGCCGCGGCAACGCGCCGCCCACATACCGGTTGTCCAAAAACCCCGCCTCGTAATCCGCCAAAAACACCTCCGCCGCCGCACGCCGGTCGCGCTCCGCCTCGTCGATCGACTCGAAGCTCTTGAAGCGAAAGCTCTCCGGCCGCTCCCGCATGCGCGCCACCACCCGCGCATAATCCAGCCGCACATGCGTCGCCAGCGCGTCAGGCGAACACCCGTAAAGCGGATCCACCGCGGTCGCCCGCACGCCGAGCCGCGCGGCCCCGGCGGTGAATGCCGACGGACCCGCCGCGACATCAAGCACCGCGCACCCGCGCAATGCCTCGAAATCCAGCGAAAAAAACCGCGCATACTCGGCCAGCGAACGGCCAAAGAAAGCGACGGACGACAATTCGAACGAAGAGGAGCCGCCGGTGCCGGCGACCAAGGGAACCGATGAAGAAACCAGTGAATTTGAAAAAGAGTTCATGACAGGGGCGTGATGGAGCGGTGGATACGCGCCCGGTTTTTCGGGCATGAAAAAACCCGGCTCGGTGTGAGTCGGGCTCGGCAGGCTGGCAGGGATGCGTGCGGTTGCGCGCGCGTCACCATCGCCAACCCGCGCTCCGCCACCACGCGCCTGTGGCGGCGCGGGCAGATCCGGAAAGCGGCAGGCGGGATGTCATGCGGTTGTTCATGCCAGAGCGGACCGTTCAGGCAACCGGGAAAAGCTGAGCCGGATATTCGCCCCGCGCCACGAGTTCCGCCAGCGCCGCCTGCACGCGCGGTTTGTCCTCGCGATAGGTCACGCCGAACCAGCTCGCGCTCGTCGGCCGCACCTCGACCGTCACGAGCCCCTGCGCCACCTGCTCCGACACCGCCTCGGGCAGATAAAACTCCGACTTCAACTCGCCGCCGCGCGCCTCGAGGAACGCCTCGAACTGCTCGTTGAGCCCCGTGAAAAACGCCGCGGTGAACGCCCAGCAATTCATCGAGACCGTCTCCTCGCTCGAATATTTTTTACCGGCCCCCGCCCCGACCTCCTCGCGGCGGATGCCCGTGTGCTCAACCACCTTCGTCAAATAACCATCGCCCCCCGTCGCGCAGACGCCGCGCGACACCGCGCCATTCTCCGACAAGGTGTTCGCGAGCCGGTAGCCGATCATCGCGAAGTTCGGAGCCGCCTCCTCGACGTCCGCCGCGCTTTCGTCGCGCAAAAACGCCGCCAGCTGCCGGAACGCATCGCGCCCGAAAAAATCGTCCGCCCCGATAACCGCGAACGGCTCCGCGACCGCATCGCGCGCGCACCACACCGCATGCCCGGTGCCCCAGGGTTTTTCGCGCCCCGCCGGCACCGCGAAGCCGGACGGCAGCGCCTCGAGCGATTGAAACACATAGTCGACCCGGATACGGCCGGCATATTTCGCGGCGACCTGCGTGCGAAACGCCTCCTCGAACTCCTTGCGGATGACAAACACCACGCGCCCGAATCCCTCGCGAATCGCATCGAACACCGCATAATCCAGAATCGTCTCCCCCGAGGGGCCGACAGGGTCGACTTGCTTGAGTCCGCCGTAGCGGGAGCCCATGCCGGCGGCGAGAACGAGAAGGGTGGGTGTGGCGCTCATGAGATAAAACGAATGCAAACCGGATAACGATAGAAGCCGCCGTCGGAGGCCTTCACCGCCGCGATCACCGCCAGGATCAGCGATCCAATCGCGATGGCCATGAGCAACAAGATGCCCACCCCGACGAAAACGAGCGGGATCGCGCACAAGGCATAGATCAGCAGGGAGAGATGAAAGTTGAGCACTTCCTTCGCATGCGCCGCCGCGGTCCCCGGCTCCTGCTTTTTAATCAGATACACCACCAGCGGCAGGAGAAAGCCCACGCCGATGATCGCCGAGAGATGGCAGAGGATGATCAGGGCCTTGTCCTCGCCACTCGGGCGCGGGACGGGATGGGAAAGGGCGGTATCCATGATGACGTGAAAGGACACGAAACCAGCGGGCCTTGCGTGTCCATGCAAGCCCCCGCACCCGCGCCTCCGTCAAAGACGCGACGCCCCCCCTCACGCAACCGGCTCGTTCGCCGCCCGCCGGCCCCGGTGCCACACCCACCACGCCAGCAAGCCGAGGCCAATGTCGCGCAGCAGCGCCCACACGGTCCTGGCCGTCGACGGCGCCCCGCCTCCGAAACAACCGCAGTCCACCTCGATCCCGCGCACCAGCGCCTGCCCCAGTGCCGCGGCAAAAAGAACGCACAACACCCCCAACATCCCCGCGCCCACCGAACGTTTCACCCCGGCGATGAGGGCAACCCCGAGAATAATCTCCAGCACAGGGAGGATCAGGGCCACCGGGTTGATCAGGACCGCGGGCAACAGGCGAAACGATGCCACGCTGTCCGCAAACGCCCACGGATCGGTGACCTTCAGGACGCCGGCATAGACAAACACGCCGCCCAGACACCAGCCCGCCAGCCTCACCAGCCATTCCGATGCGGTCGGTTTCATGGCGCCTTTTCCTCCGCGCGCCCGGCCGCCTGCCACTCCTCCCAGCCGCCTTGAAACACCTGCACCTGCGCATGCCCCAGGCGCGCCAGCGCCGTCCGCACCAGCTCGGCATCCTCGCAGGTTTCACCCGCGCAATACACCACGAGGGGCCGCCCCTCGGCCAGCCGGGCACCGAGCGCGGCATACGCCGTTTCAAAATCCTTCCGCGGCAGACTCAACGCACCCGGCACATGCCCGATCCGGTAAAAAATCTCCGGCCGCGCATCCAGGATCAGCGCGCCAGCCCGGATCGCCTCAAACTCCTCGAGCGTCAACACCTGCGGCCCCGAGGCCGGAGCCTCCGCCCCGCCCACCGCGCGTTGCCCCGCGCCGATCCGTTGAACCTCCCGCTCCAGACGCGCCTGCTTCGTTTCATAGAGCAGTGGCAGCGGCGTCTCCCGCAGTTGATTCCCTCCCAGTCCGATCAACACGGAAGCCATCAGGAACCCGCCCGCCCACGCCCCTTCACGGAGCCATGAACACGGGTTTGCGCGATGAGAAGCTGCCATGGCGCCACGACTCAACACGACGCCAGCCCCGTCACAAGTCGGCAGTCACCGTCCGTTCGCCCGACGCCGATCGCCCGGCCCCGAGTCACGTCGCATCACGTCGCAGCGCCGCGCAGCCCGGCGCGTTACGCCACCGCCGTCTTGCGTCCATCATAGTCGAGCATCGGATCGTTGCCGCGTTCCAGGCGTCGCAGGATCAGCACGGCCAGGATCACGCCAAAATCGGCGATCTGCGCACCGATGCCGAAGACGATCACGCCGGTGTGCAACCCGTCCTGGATGGCCACGATCATGAGTCCGATTTTCACCGGCATGCCGAGGAGCAGCACGATGGCTTTCACAAAAAAGATGCCGTGATGCGGAATGCCGTCTTTGACCGGCTCGCCCGCCGCGCAACGGACCACGTCGGCCTTGATCGCGCGCTCGACTTTCACCCACCACAGATAGAGCAGCACCGAGACCGGAATCAGCGCGAACAGATACACCTGAAAGGCCGTCGTCCAGTCGATGTGCCACAGCCAGTAGGCCACCCAGATCATGAACGCGAGGGTGCTGAACATCATGACATTCGTCATGCCGAGGGCATGATTGAGCCAGCGCACCTGGGTGCCGACAAACACCGGCCGGTCCACCTCCTCGTAGCCTTTCTCCGTCCAGGGAGCCGGGGGATTAAAGGCCCGGTCGCCACCCAGTTGATGCCATTGGCGGTAGAGACTGCAGACCACAAAACCCATCGCGATGCTGGCCGCGGCGGACCACACGAAATTGAAGCGGTAGGCGTAATCGGAGCCCGGGAAAAACCAGTTTTTGATGAACTCAAAAAAACAGCCGGCGGCGAAGCCCGCGATCATCTTGCAGACATTGGTCACGATGGACTGCGCCGAGCAAAACTGTCCGTAACGGGACTTGGGTTGCAGACGCATGTCGAACGGCACCGCGGCCACCGAGCAAAGGGCGCCGTGAAACACCCCGATCAATCCGCCGCCGAGCATGTTCAGCCAGAAAAACGCCATCGGCGGCAACGTCACGAACAGCCAGATCCAGTTGCCGACCGAAAGGGTGGCCGCAAACACGCCGGAATAGGCGATGATGCGCAGCGGATGCCAGCGGTCGATGTAGACCGAGGCGAAGTAGGCGGCGACCATGCCCGCGACCGCGGTGACGGCGCCGGCCTTGCCCACGTAGTCGAGCGACAACCCCATCTCCTTGTAATAAAAAATCGCGAACGGCCAGAGCGCCGCACTGAGCGCGGGCGACATCGAGTAGGCAAACTTCGTCCAATAAAACTTATGGGAGAAACTCTCGCGGAAGAACGTCTTGAAGCCGGAAAACCCCCGCGTGTTCACCTTCTCCTTTTCGTTTACGGGCGGATACTCGCCCTCCTTCACGAACACGCACAGCAACCCGATGCCGACGAAATACACCAGCGCCGTGGCCACGAAGATCTCCTTCATGTGGCTCTCGGCGTATTTGAAGATGAAAAAATTATAGAGGAAGCCGATCGAGGCTCCCACCATCTGCATGAGCCCGAAGAAGCGCCCGGTCAGCACGACCGGCACGGTGTCGTTGAAGATGTAGTTGTAGACCGAGGCGATCACCACGTCGGAAAACTGGAACGCCACGATGCACACGCTCATGACGGCGATCGCGGCGGTCGCCGGCGAAAGGCTCTCCAGCAACCCGGAGCGCTGCATCAACCGGGCGATATCCTCGGAGAACGCGAGCAGCAGGATGCTCAAGGTGACGAACGGCAGCGTGAAAAAGAAGAACGGCTTGCGGCGTCCCCAGCGGGTTCGCAGGTAGTCGCTCTTGAAGCTCAGATACGGCGAGATCGCCAATCCGAACAGCGGAAAGACACTCGTGAGCAACGTTCCGATCAAGACATCGGACGCCCCCAGGCTCTTGAGTTTCAACGGCAGGATGCTCGGCACCACCGTCATCATCAGGTTGAAGGAGAAGCTTCCGAACAGCAGGAACACGAACAGCGTGATCACTCCGGCCTTGGTGTAGGTCAGGGTGCCGCAGTGCCAGGTCTTGGCCGCCTTGGGCATGGGGGCGGGTTCAACCAACAAAGACTCGTTCATGGCGCCGGAAATCGGGGGTTCAGGGTAAACCGAAAGAACCACCCCGATCGCCCTCCGTCGCGCAAATCAGAACCGCCCCCCGCCCCGCTTCCTCGTCGAATTGTTTGAACAAGCTGATGTCCCCGGCGACCCGCCGCCCCGAACGCCCGCCCATTCCGAATCCAGGCAACGGGAGCGCGCGTTGCCTTCCTGGTCCGGGCAACCGCACCTCAAGAGCCGATGCCTTCGGCCCGGATGGGGTTCACTTCAGAAGTCGCCAGGCTTGGATCCACGAGGCCCCGGGCGGCTAAACTCCGACATCACATTACCGTTGGGCCCGACGATTCTCATCACATACCACGTGCAGACCCCTGCCGGCCGAGCGCCCGCGACGCCCTGATTTGTGAGCCCGCCGGCATTCCCTGCACGGCTTGGCGTCAGGCCATGTTGCAATGCGCGGCCCGGCCAGTGAAGCCAAACGCCTCCGCCTTGGCCACCAATCCAAATACCGGCTGCCAAAATTTCCTCGCTGGACCACGTGATATAATCCGCCCTCCGGCTCCTATCTCAACTTCCTCCATTTGCCTAATCTGCTGCACCGCTCATGCCCACCGTTTAATTGCCCATTTACGGCCTGACCCCCGTCCGCTCGACCCGACCCCGTCCGCTCGACCGCCCGTCCGCTCGACCCGTCCGCTCGACCGACCCTCGCGCCGCGCGGTCAGCCGGGCGCAGCGGGGTCCCCGCCGGTCACTTCAGGACGGGCACGACTCGCGGAACGGGAGCGCAGCGCACGGGCCGCGTGACGTGCCGGCGCGGATCTTATCGGAGCGCCGCCTCTACGCGGCATTCTTGCCGCGTGGGCCGTCCCCGGCGGGGTTTCACTCCACCGGACGGAGCGCAAGCGGAGGAGGAAGCAGACGACGTGACAGGCCGCAGGACTGGCGCGACGTGTGCCGCTTGGATCATTCAGGACGTTGCGAACGGCGAAGATACTTCGGAAGGACAAGACGAAGCTCCCTGGCTGCTTTTAACACGGCTAACTCCTCCTTGTCCCGTGCCTCCACAGAGGCGAAGGCCGCGTCGTTTTCAGCGCGCTCCTCCTTGGTAACCGTCGGCATGTAGCGAGCATTGAGATCGGCAAGGCGCGGCGTCTTTGACCGATCATCCATATCGGTCAGCGCTCCTCCCTCTCGGCCAAACACCATAACGAACAGCGCCTCGTCTCCCGGTTCGTAAGATATCGAGACGGCATGCGCAGCACCGGTGAAGCTCACGCG
>JAQSWS010000018.1 GCA_029266495.1 Rariglobus sp.
ATTTCTTGGTCACCCTCACACGCTGTTTGATGGTGCCTGTTGAGCGTGTTGAAAGGCGCTAAGGTATCGGAATGCTGCGAAGCGCCTAGCTTTTGGAGGCGTCCAGAATGATCGAGGTGTAATTCAGCGCGCCATTATGGTTGCGCTCGTCAAGGTGTTTGGAGCGCACGATGCGACCGTCCGCCAGGCTCCATTCGCATTCATGGAAATTCCCGTTTTCGTCGAAGTATTCGAGTAATTTGCACTGGAATCCGGCTTGTTCAAACAACGCGGAGAACGTCCGGTAGGTGTGCAAAATTTTATGATCATCAGCCCCGGGGCCGCTTCCGCCAACGCGAACCCATTCCCGGTAAATGGGGCTGGGGTGCAGGCCGTCGGGAACGGCCACCCGTAGATAACCGCCCGGGCGAAGGTATTTGAAGCAGTTGGCGGCCGCGATTGCGCCCTGATCGGACGTGAGATGCTCCCAAACATGCTCGGCTAGCATGGCGTCAATCGATCCAGGAGTGAAAAACCGGTCCCAGTCCGATTGCTTGAGCATGTCCAGATACTCGATGTCCGACGGTATCCAGTCGGTGTCGCACACGCCCGCAGCACCTAGGACGATGCGCTTCCGGGCCTCTGATTTAAGGAGTGCATTTTTAAGCTCATGAGAGCCTCTGACGCGCCGGTAGCGGGCGCGCGCGCGAATAAGCGCCGGACCTATGACGGGCGTCGCTTTGAGTAAGGTTAAAATCATGGCATTCTGATATGGAAGCGTCGGACGATTTTTTTTCGCAGGTAGCGCATCAGGGCAAACACGTCCCATGGCCAGCAACTGTATGCGGAGAAATGCCGGTGGCGGACCGTAATCTCTTCTCGGTAGTTGGCCCAGAGCCCGGAGTCACTCACTCCGCCGCTACCGCACTCTGCGATGCAGAGGTTGAGGCTGGCAAATGCCTCGCCCGCGTCCACGAGACGGAGGTTGAATTCGTAATCGGCCTGGATGCGCAGTGCGGTGTCGAAGCCGCCGTATCGTTCAAACGCGGCGCGTCGGTAGAATGTGGCTTGATGATGAACGAAGTTCCGCCGGATGGCCGTGTCGGTGCCCGCGAAGGGGTAGGCGCGCCCATTGTCGAAACGAGCTTCGCCAGCAGCAATTGAGGCCTGGGTTCCGACGAGCCGTTCGGCGACTTCGACCAGGACGGAAGGAGCGGCAAGGCGGTCGTCGGCACCGAGGAATAACACCCATTCGCCGCGCGCCACGGCGATACCTTTGTTCATCGCGTCGTAGATTCCGTGGTCGGATTCGGAAACAAGGCTGGCGATGCGGGCGTGGTGCAAGTCGAGCCATTCGCGGGTGCCATCGGTGGAGGCGCCATCAACGACGATGATCTCTGCGGGGAAAGTCTGCGCCCAGAGGCTTTCGAGCGCGATCTGCAGGCGAGGGCCGGGATTCTTGGACACCACAATCACGCTGATGCTGGGCGGAGAGGCAGGCATTGCTTTGGGCGAAAGCATTCCGCAGCTTGCGTGCGTGTCGATGTCCGAGTCGCCCATCTTGTCTGTCATCATTGTTGCCTATAAATCAGCCACCGAGATCGGCCCGGCCGTGGGCTCGTTGCCGGTCACGTTGCTGGGGCGGAGCGTGGAGGTGTTCGTGATCGATAACTCCCTTGATAGTGATGGCACGGGCATGGTGCTCCGTGAGCAATATCCCGATGTTCATTATATCGTTCCTGCTGAGAATCTGGGGTTTGGGCGCGCCAACAATCTGGGTTATGCGCGGAGCCGGGCCGAGTGCGTTTTATTTTTGAATCCCGATACGGTCTGCAACGCGATCGCGCTGGAGCATTGTGTGCGACGGGTGCTGGCGGAGCCGGACGTTGGTTTGATTTCACCGAGGTTGGTCATGGCGGACGGGGGGATGGATTTGGCATGCCGACGGAGCATCCCGACTTGGTGGGACGGGTTTTGCCGGGCAAGCGGGCTGGCGGCGCGTTTCCATGATCGTCCATGGGCGGCGGGCTATAATCTTACTTATTTACCCGCCGAAGGGACTTACGCGGTCGGGGCGATCAATGGAGCATTTATGCTGGGGCGCCGCGAGGTGTTGATCATCTCGGCTGAACATGGAGGAGACGGGAGGGAGCAGGTTTTCGATGAGGCGTTTTTTATGTATGGTGATGATCTCGACCTCTGCATTCGCGTAGCTCGAGCCGGCTTCAAAATCGTCTATG
Organism: Rariglobus sp.; assembly: GCA_029266495.1. GTDB lineage: Bacteria > Verrucomicrobiota > Verrucomicrobiia > Opitutales > Opitutaceae > Rariglobus. The sequence continues at coordinate 2,220 of JAQSWS010000018.1, forward strand.
ATGGACGAGTGAGCATAACGCATCTGAAAGGTTTGAGCGTGGCGAAAAACTACGAGTTGATGTCACGCGCAATCTTCGATGCGAACCGGGATGTTTACCTGAAGCATTTCAACCCGCGTGGTTCGGCGTGGGTAAGATGGAAGTGGTGCGCGGCGTTCGGAACCTGGAAACTAATGGCCCGCCTGAGGGCGCGGGTTCGCGGTTACCGGCGAGTCAAACCACTGTGAGTCAACCGGCGACCGACGAGTCTTTCCAGCGGGTGAGGGTGAGCCCGAGGATCTGCAGGTCGAGCCAGGGGGACCAGTTTTCGATGTAATAGATATCGTGCTGGATGCGGCGGGCGAGGTCGTGACCGCCGCGCAGGCCGTTGATTTGCGCCCAACCGGTCATGCCCGGCTTCACGAGGTGGCGCGGCAGGTAATGGGGGATCTCCTCGGCAAGGTGTTCGACGTGGTGAGGGCGCTCCGGGCGGGGGCCGACCAAACTCATATCGCCGCAAAGGACGTTCCAGAACTGGGGGAGTTCGTCGAGGTTCCAGCGGCGCAAGAAGGCCCCGATGCGGAGGAGCCGGGGATCGCCGGCCAGCGTGCTTACGTTGACGTGGTCGGTCGCGGCGGCGTCGGGCGCCATGCTGCGGAGTTTCCACATGGTGAAATGGCGGCCGCCGGCCCCCATACGTAGTTGCGAGAAGAATACCGGACCCGCGGGAGACTCGCGTTTGATGAGCAGCGCGAGCACGGCGACGACCGGGGCGGAGAGAACCAGGCCCGCGAGTGCGCCGGCGGTGTCGAGCAGGCGTTTGAGGGCACGGTTGAAGAGGCGGTTGATGGCGAGTTCCTCAACGCCGAGCACCGGAAGGCGGCCGATCGTCTGGAGGCGCAGGCCGCTGACGAGAATCTGAAACGAGGAGGGGACGATTTTCCACTCCACAAAGGCTTGTTCGCAGGCCTCGACGATGGTGTGGAGTTGCTCGCGGGGGAGATCGGTGCGCGCGGCGATAAGGACGTCGATCTGGTGGGCGCGCAAGGTGTCGCGGAGGCGGTCGCTTGCTCCCAGCGAAGGGAGGCCTCCGGGGGCTGTTTCATGGGGCAGGGTGATCACCCCGGCGAACACCATCGGGTGCGAGGCTTGCGAAGTGAGGTCGTTCACGAGGGCACGGGCCTCGTCATTCCAGCCGAGGATGGCGACGCGCTGGCGGAGGCGTCCAACGAGGGCGGGCCGGGTGAAGAACCGGTAGGCCGCGCTGCGCCACGCGAACATAAGCACGAGCACGATGATGTAGGCGAGAATCACAAACCAGCGGGAGATGGGCGGCTGGAACTTGAGGACCAGGGAGAGGCCAAGGTAGGCGACGAGCCAGAAGGTGGTGCCTTTGATGATGAGGTTGAGGGCCTGGAATTTTCGGAGGAGGAGGCGTTCTTCGTAGAGATTGAGCTGCGCGTAGGCGGCGATGAGGAAGGCGGTGCCGAGCAGCAGCAGCGGCAGGTAGGCGGAATAGCGTGCATCGGGCACGTCGAGGCCGATGCTGCCGATCGGGGTCGAGTAGCGAAGCCAGTAGCCGAGGGAGAGTCCGATGAAGGCCACGAGAGAGTCTCCCGCCACAAGCAGGGCGGGGAGGATGACTTTTCGCAGACGGGCGGATTCGGCCATGGGGATGTCGTTACGAGACGGATTCTTTAACGCAAGGACGGCAAAGGGCCGAAGCGGTCGCAAAGACAAAAGATCATGGTGAGGGACGGGAGATGAACTCGAGCAGGGTTCGTCCGGAAAGCCAGCCGAAGGGAGGCACCTGATCGCGGAGCTCCGGGGGGAGGATGACCCGGGCCTGGATGTTGACATCCGCTGGCGGCGTGCCGTCGGGATGGCCCATGAGCACTCCGTAGCCGGTGCGGAGGCGGCGGTAGGGTGCGCCGGTGGTTGCGGGTGTTTCCAGGGCGGCCCATGGATCGAGGCCATGACGGCCGGCTTCTTCGTTGGCGAGGGCGCGGATCCGGGGGCGAAGCGCATCAAGGGGAGGCTGATGCCAGAGCGGTGACCAGGCGAAGGCGGGGTCGAGCAGCCATTCGGCGGCGAAGGCACGGACCGCCCCGTTCGTATCATTCAGCTGGATACGGGAAAACCCCAGGCCGAGATAAACCGCGCCACGATGGGGGGCGAGGCGGGCGGCGTCCAGGAAGTGCGCACCGGCGGAGGCCGGGTCCGAGTCGAGCAACAGCCAGCCGAGGTTGTAGTGGGCGTAGTCCACGTCGGGGTTGGCGGCGAGGGTGGATCGCAGGAGGAGGATAGCGGTGTCGGGGGCGCGGGGCGTGCGGGCCGTGGCCAGGTGGGAGGCGAGCAACTGGGGGTAATAAGGATCACCGGGCGCGAGGATCATGGCGCGGTCAAGGGAGGAGGCGTAACCGGAAAGATCGTGGCTGGCGGCTTGGTCGAGCGCGCCGGCATAGGCCGAGCGTGCCGCGAGGTCGCGCGCAGTGGCGAACAGCACGGGGGCAAGCAGCAGCAGCCCTCCGCACGCGGCAAGGCGGCCGTGGGCCAGGAGAGGTCGATCCCTGCGCTCACGCTCGGGGCCACGGGTTGACGGCGCGGCCCAGGCGGCCAGGTGGACGGCGGCAAGGACGGTGAAGACGGGGGTGGCGAAGGGATGGTCGAAGAGCAGCACCGTGGAGGCGCCGACGATACCCGAGGCAAGGACGATGCGTTCGCGCGTCCAGGGTGCGGCGCGCAGGCCGGTGAGCATGCCGGCGACGAGGAGCAGGGCGGCGAGAAGGCCGGCGGCGCCGAGCGTGGCCCAGAGTTGGACCGGGGTGTTGTGAAGTTGGAGAAAATTGTCGGCGGTGCCGGGCAGGTTGGCGCGCACGCGGGGAAACACGTGGGGGATCGAGCCTGCGCCCCAGCCTGCGACGGGCCGCCCGGCGCCGAGGCGGATCCCGCCGAGGAGCATGGCGGTGCGCTGATCATTGCTCTCGCGGGCGGAGGCACTCCAGCGGCCGTGAAGAACGAGGTCGCGCAAGCGGGCGTTGGCGGCGAGGGTGGTGCCGGCAAGCACGACGACGAGCATGATCAGGACCAGGGGACGCCCGCGTTGAAGCAGGCTGATTGCGGCGGCAGTGCCGCCGGCGGCGGCGAGTGCGAGAACGGCGCCGCGGCTCTCGGAGGAGACGGCGACGGCCGCGGCGAGGACGATGCCGAAAATAAACGGCAGGCGGGTGCGTCCGCTCCCGCGAATCGCACAAAAGGCCAGCCAGGTGGCGGCGAGGACGGCCACGCTTCCGGTGGTGTTGGCATGGCCGAAAGGTTGGGCATTGCGCGACCCGAGTCCCGCCAGGCCGGCCCACGGTTCGAGCCAAAGCAGCAGGCTGGCGGCGAGAATGATAAAAATGAGGAGTCCGCCGATGCGAAGAGTGCGGTCGAGGTGCGGCGGCTGCAGCCACGGGAGCAACGCGTAAGGAAGGGCGCATGCGCCCAGGAGGGGCAGCAAGTGGGGCATGACTGCGCCGCGGAGCGGGCTGAGGAGGGCGGATGCGACCGCGGTGAGGACGAGCAGGGCGAAGCCGGCGTCGAGCGGACCGCCGAAGCGGGCATGGGGCCGGTCAATCCCGAGCCTCCAAAGAGCGACGGCGACGGGGAGAAGCCAGCCGGCGGAGGCAAAGAGCGCCCAAGGCCAGGCCTGGATGCGCGTCGATGAGGGCGGGAGCAACGAGAGCCCCAGAATCAGTGCGCAGGCGAAGGCGGCGAGGAGTGCCGGGAGGAGGCGGGGCGCGAAAGGGGCTGGCATCACACGGGCGGGACGTCGAGGAGGCGCTGCAGGTAGGCGGCATAACGCGACTTGCCGTGCAGGCGGATGGAGGCTTCGACGCCGGCGCGGTCGATCCAGTCCTGACGATAGGCGATTTCCTCGAGGCAGGCGATTTTGAGGCCCTGGCGTTGTTCGATCACCTGGACGAAGAGACTGGCGTCGAGCAGGGAGTCGGGGGTGCCGGTGTCGAGCCAGGCGGTGCCGCGTCCGAGGATCTCGACACGAAGGTCTCCGCGATGAAGGTAGGCGCGGTTGAGGTCGGTGATCTCCAATTCACCGCGGGCGGAGGGCTTGAGGGCGCGCGCCAGAGCGACGGCGTCCCGGTCGTAGAAATAGAGGCCGGGAACTGCGTAGTTGGATTTTGGATGCACCGGTTTTTCCTCGATGGAAAGAACCCGCCGGTCGGGGGAGAATTCAACGACGCCGTAGGCCCGGGGTTCGGCGACATGGCAGCCGAAGATCGTGGCGCCGGGGCGGTCCGCACCGGCGGTTTCGAGGATCGAGGCGAAATCATGGCCGTAAAAAAGATTATCGCCCAGCACGAGGGCGCTGGGTTCGTCGCGGAGAAAACCGGTGTCCGCGGCGATGGGGAAGGCCTGGGCGAGCCCGTCGGGACGGGGTTGCTCGGCATAGGAGAGGGCAAGGCCGAACTGGGTGCCGTCACCGAGGAGGCGTTTAAACAGGGGGAGGTCGGCGGGGGTGGAGATGACCAGGATCTCGCGGATGCCGGCGAGCATGAGGACCGAGAGGGGGTAGTAGATCATGGGTTTGTCGTAAACCGGCATGAGCTGCTTCGAGGCCGCGAGAGTGAGGGGGTAGAGGCGGGTGCCGGAGCCGCCGGCGAGAATGATGCCTTTGCGTTTCATGGGGGGGGTGGGGTGCACGGATCAGGCGCGTCCGAGCCGCCCGAGGTTATGGGAGCCATTGAGAATCTGGCGCCACCAAGGTTCGTTATCCAAATACCAGCGGACGGTCCGGCGGAAGCCGGAGGTATGGTCCTGGTGTGGAGTCCAGCCGAGTTCGTTTTTGATTTTGGTCGCATCGATGGCGTAGCGGAGGTCATGGCCGGGGCGATCGGCGACAAAGGTGATTTGATGCGAGTAGGGTTTGCCGTCGGCGCGGGGGCGAAGCTCGTCAAGGAGATCGCAGAGCAGGCGGACGAGGTCGAGATTACGCCATTCATTGTTACCGCCGATATTGTAGGTCTCACCCGGACGTCCCCGGGACACCACGGTAAGAAGTGCCTCGGCGTGGTCGCCGACATAGAGCCAGTCACGGATGTTTTCCCCGCGACCGTAGACCGGGATGGGCTCTCCGTGGACTGCGTTGAGAATGACGACGGGAATGAGTTTTTCGGGAAATTGAAAGGGGCCGTAGTTGTTGGAGCAGTTGGTCACGAGGACGGGCAGGCCGTAAGTGTGGCTCCAGGCGCGGGCGAGGTGGTCGGAGGCGGCTTTGCTGGCGGAGTAGGGGGAACGGGGATCGTAGGGGGTGGTTTCGCTGAAGAGTCCGGCGGCGCCAAGCGAACCGTAGACTTCATCGGTGGAGACGTGGAGAAAACGAAAGCGATCACGTGTGGGCCCGGTGAGTTTTTCGAAGTGGGCGCGGGCGGCTTGAAGGAGCGTATAGGTGCCGATGATGTTGGTCTGGATGAAGGCGCCGGGTCCGTCGATGGAGCGGTCCACGTGGCTTTCGGCGGCGAGATGAAGAATCCAGTCGGGTTGGAAATCCGCGAAGAGGCGTGCGATGGCCGGGGCGTCCGTGATGCTGGCCTGCGAGAAACGGTAGCGGGGGTGGGCGGCCACGTCGTCGAGGGAGTGGAGATTGCCCGCGTAGGTGAGGGCGTCGACATTGAGGACGGTGTGTTCCGTGGTCGTGAGCAGGTGGCGAACGAGGTTGCCTCCGATGAATCCGCAGCCGCCGGTGACGAGAATGTTCATGAGACGAAGGGTTTGATCGCGAAGGACACGAAAAAGCGCGAGGCGAGGGTGGGCATGATTATGTGCGCTGCCAGGACTGGAGGGCCTTGCGGAGGGCGTTGTGGACCGGAGTCAGGTGGATGCCGGTTGCCAGGAGCTTGGAAGAGTCGAGGATGCAGTTGGACCGGGGGGTTTTGGCGACGGTGCGCATGAACTCGGCTTCGTCGTTGAAGAAGGTGAACTCCCTGGTGCAGACACCGCTTTCATGAATGAGGCCGGCGACCTCACGGGTGGTGACATGACCGGGGTTGGTGACATTGTAGGTGCCGAAAGGAATGCGTTTTTCCCAGCAGGAGAGGGTGGCGGCGGCGAACTCCTCGAGTTCGGAGAGGGAGTTGGCGGCATCGAGCAGGCGCTCGTAACGCATGAGCTTCGAAAGATAATTGCGCGGGCCATCATGACGGTCAAAGGGGATGCGTAACCGCCAGATGAATACGTCGGGGCGATCTGCGAGGACCTCTTCGCCGAGGGCCTTGGTGCCGCTGTAGAAGGAGCAGTTGTTCTGGCGAAAGGTGAAGTTCGGGGCGTCGTTCTCGTTGAAGCCGGCGCCGCCGGGGCGGGCGCCGGTGTAGATGCAGCCGGAGGAGACGTGCCCCCAGGGGATGCCGGCGGCCTCGCAGGCGTCGGCGATGCGGCCGGGCAGAACGGAGTTGCCGAGGAGGGTCTCGGCCTTGTGGAGTTCGCAGGCGTCGACGTTGGGTTTGCCGGTGTAGCCCGCGGCGTTGATGAGAAAGGTGGCCCGGCCGGCGCGAAGGGCCGCAGCGAGGAGGGCGGGATCGGCATAATCGAGTTCGGCACGACTGAGGCTGCGGTGGGGAATGCCGCGGACGGCAAGCAGGCGTTGATAGGCGCGGCCGATGTAGCCGTTGCCTCCGAGCAGATAAATCATGGCGAGAGGGTTTGGAGGGATCGGGGGCGGGTTGCAGCCTCAAAAGTGGCGGTGGCGGGAGCGCCGTAGGCCTGGCGGGCGAGGAACGGGCGCCGTCGGGGTTGCCTGCGTTCACGGCCGGGGCCACGCCGAGGGGGGATTCGGGCGAAAATAATGAGACGGGATTGTGTCGCCGCGGGGCGTGGCGGGGGTTTCATGGTGGCCGATGAGCGACATGGCGATTTCCGGGGGCGAGGAGGCGCGCGTTGAAAGCGTGAGTGCCTTTACGCGGCGGGTGAAGACGGTGCTGGAGCGGGAAATCCGGCCCGGCTGGGTGCGCGGGGAGGTATCCAACCTTAGACTACAAGCGAGCGGGCATGTTTATTTTTCGCTCAAGGACGCGGGGGCGCAGCTGGCGGCGGTGTTGTTTCGCGGTGACGCCGCGCGGCAGACGGTGAAGCTGCGCGACGGGGCGCAGGTGCTCGTTTACGGGGAGGTCTCGGTTTACGAGGCGCGCGGCAACTACCAGCTGATCGTGCGGGCGGTGATCGAGGATGGGGAGGGACGGCTGCAGCGGGAGTTCGAGGCGCTCAAGCGGCGGCTGGCGGACGAGGGGCTGTTTGCGGCGGAAAACAAGGTGGCGGTCCCCGCGATGCCGCGAACGGTGGGTTTTATCACCTCGCCGACGGGCGCGGCGGTGCAGGATTTTATGCGAATTCTGATCCGGCGCGGCTGGCGCGGGCGTGTGGTGGTGCTGCCCGCCAAGGTCCAGGGCGACGGGGCGGCGGCGGAGATGGCGGCGTGGGTGGAGTATGCCGGCGGGCTTCGCCGCGGAATGACCAATGACCAATGTCCAACGACCCATGACGGATCGGAGGGGGCGGCGCTTTCGGCTGCGGGGACGGAACCGTTTTTTGATTTGCTGGTGATCGGGCGTGGGGGCGGGTCGCTGGAGGACTTGTGGGCGTTTAACGAGGAGCCGCTGGTGCGTGCGGTGGCGGCGTGCCGGGTTCCGATCATCTCGGCGGTGGGGCATGAGATTGATTTTACGCTATGCGATTTTGCGGCCGATGTGCGCGCGGAGACGCCGAGCGCGGCGGCGGAGTTGATTTCGAGCGGGTTTGTCGAGGCGTTCGAACGGGCGGGCCGGCTGGCGGCCGATCTGGTTTATCGGGTCGGTGTGGGCATGGAGGCGGCCGACGAGCGGCTGGCTCATGCGCGGTCTCGACTGCGGCTGCTGGCGCCGTCGGCGCAGATCGAGCGCGGCCACCTGAGGCTCGACGACCTGACGAACCGGTTATCCGCGGCACTGGGAGCGACGGTGCAGGGGAGGCGTCAGCGGCTCAGGGACGCGGCGGCGATGCTGCGCGAGCGTTCGCCGCAGCGGCGGGTGGAGGCGGAGTCGCAGCGGTTGCTGGCGCTGTGGAAGCGGTTGCAGGCGGCGAGTCCGGCCTCGGTGTTGAATCGCGGATTCGTGATCATGCGCGATGAGGACGGCCGGCCGGTGCAAAAAAAAGCCGCCGTCCAAAAAGGGCAGCGGCTGGAGGCGGAATTTGCCGATGGAACGGTGCCGGTGACCGCCGCCGAGGGCGGCGGAATGACCAATGACCAATGACCAATGACCAATGACCAATGACCGTGAGCGTGAGTGAGGCGGGCGGGGGCTAATTTCCTGCGGCTGCGGGGGCGGCGATGCGGGCGCGTTCGGCTTGGACGGCGGCGAGGGCGTGGGGGCGGAGTTCGGCGGTGTCGGCGGCGGTGAGAGCCTTGGGCACGTAAGCGACGGGCAGGGCGTCCGCGTTGAAGAGTTGCAGATACCAGACTGCGCCCGCCAGGTATTTGCCGGCGGCGTTGCAATGGATGGCATCGAGGAAAAATTTAGGTTTCGAGCCCTCCTTGGCGGGGGTGCTCCAGACCCAGCCAACGTTGAGGCTCGTGCGTTGATCGGGGAACTGGCCGGCGGGCGGATTTTCGAAATCGAACTTGGGGTCGGGGGTGTAGGTCCAGCGCGGGGTCTGGCGGGCGAGTTGGAAGGCGTCGCCGACGGGGAGGACGCGGAAGCTTTTGCCATCGGCGAAGGTTTTATAGGCGGAGGTCAGGTCCGCATACATTTTCGCGGGAGTGAATCCGTCATCTTTTTTAAAGAAATCGTGGTCTTCGCGATAGGCCCAGGTTTGGTGGACGACGATTTCGGCGGTGGGGGCGTATTTGCGGATGGCGGCGATGAGTTCGTCGGCGAATGGCTGGAAGGTCTCGGGTTTGAAGCTGAGCTGGCTCCATTGCTGGAGGGTGACGATGTCCCACGGCTGGGCGGAGAGGAGTTCGGGAAGGGTGAAATCGCTTTTCTCGCCGGTCTTCGGGTGGGAGGTTTTATAGGCTTTGCCCTTGGGATCGCCGGCTTCGGCTTGGTTGAGGTGACGGGCGTGGCGTTCGAGGGAGCAACCGCCGATGCTGGCGCGGCCGACGAGGAGTTGTTTGCCACCGGCTTCGGCCATGTAGGGGAGGTAGCCGAGCGCGTCGTTGGAAAAGCTGTTGCCGATGGTGAGGAGCTTGAGGGAATCGCGTTCGGCGGCGGTGACCGAGGTCCAGATGGCCAGGGTTGAAAGCACCGTGATCGCAAGGATCAGGCGGGAGCAGGAAAGCGGTCTCGTAATCATAAGATGATGAAGCGAACGAACGTGGACGTGACGCAGAGCGGTCGCAACACGAGACCCTTTCCGATGGGAGAAAAGTCCGTTCCGTTATGACGGCAATCAGTCGCGGCGGTTGCGGTGCAACCGCCGGCGCGCCGCGAGCACCAGGCCGCAGGCAAGTCCCAGCAGCGCGGCGGAGGTCGCCGGCTCGGGAATGGGCGTCACGTCGGCGAGGGTGGAACCGAAACGGAGTTCGTCGTAGGCGCCGGCGTCGTTCACGGTGACGATGCCGACAGCCTGAGTTGAAGAAAAAACGAATGTGCCGGTCAGGGTATTCGAGGCGGTGGCGGTCACGGTTGTGCCGCCTAGGGCGGCTTCGTCACCTCCGTTTAGGCGAAACGTATTGTATTGCGCGACTGTGAGCGCCCAGAGGGTCGCGGTTCCTCCGGATGCGTTGCCGACATTGGTGAAGCGGTTGATGACGATGTAGGTGGTGTTGAGTGCGAGTGTGCCGGTGCCGTTGGTGCCCGTGGAGCCGTAACCCACGGCGACGTTGGTTGATGAGGAACGGGAGTCAGCCCAGCTATTGAAGTGGTTGGTGGTGCTGCTGTCACTGGGCGTAGTGCCAATACGGATGGTGGCTCCGTCGCCACTCAGGCCGGTGCTCTTGGTGGACAACCTCACCAAGTAGCTGCTCCACAATGTTCCCGTAAAGGGGGTGGCGATGTCGATGTCGGCACCAATGACGTTTGTTCCGGCGGAAAAATTCAGCGAACCGCCGCTGGTCTGCAGTCCGGCAAACGAGAGGCTGCTACTTTGCAAGGTGTAGTTGGCGGTGCGGAATAGGGCCGGCCCGTCATAATAGCCGACTGTTCGATCAAGGCCGATGGTATTGGTGTTCGGCGTTTGCCCCGCGAGTGCGCCAAGGGTGTATCCGTTAAAACCTTCATACACCAGCAGGGTTGCGTGGGCGGAGCTGATGGTGGCGAGCGCGAGGACGACGGTTGCGACGCGTGCAGGGCGGAGGAAGGTCAGGCAGGGGCGAGAGAGATTACTCATGGCAAAAGGCGTGAAGCCGGGGGAGGGGCCGCACTTGGGTATATGCGGAATTTCATGCGCGTAGTGGCTTTGCTGCAACCACGGACTGCATGAAAAAGCTCAATGCGAGCGGGCGGCAAAAGCGGTGACACCCTTCGTTTCCCGCTGGTTTGAGCGGGGCACGAGCAGGCCTGGGCGCGGGCGGGTCGTTGTCATCCACACCACCCCGAGCTCACGCCCGGGGCCACTCGGAGGGACGGGCGTTATACCTTGGGGAATTTCGTCCACCGGGCGCCGGCCTGGGCGCTTTTCACGACGGTCTCGATGAAGGCCATGCCTTCAACGCCATCGTCGATGGTGGGGAAATCGAGGTCTGCGGGTAATGGCTCTCCGGATACGTCGGCGGAAATGGCGCGGAACGCTTCCTGGTAAATGTTGCCAAATGCCTCGAGGTAGCCTTCGGGGTGGCCGGCGGGAGTGCGGGTGAATTTTTTCGCTTCGTCGCCGAGGTAGCCGTTGCCGCGGCCCCAGATCTCGGCGGGTTTGCCGGCGTATTTGACGGTGAGCTGGTTGGGGTGCTCCTGCCGCCATTCGAGCCCGGCCTTGGTTCCGTAGACCCGGATGTTGAGGTTGTTCTCCTCGCCGACGCTGATCTGCGAGGCGTGGAGGATGCCTTTGGCGCCGCCTTTGTAACGGACGAGGATGTTGCCGTCGTCATCGAGTTTGCGGCCCTTTACGAAGGCGGTGAGGTCGGCGCAGAGGGAATCGATTTCGAGGCCGGTGATGTAGTGCGCGAGGTTTTCGGCGTGGGTGCCGATGTCGCCGATGCAACCGGCGGCGCCGCTGCGTTTCGGGTCGGTGCGCCAGCCGGCTTGTTTTTGTCCGGTGGCCTCGAGATTGGTCGCGAGCCAGCCTTGCGGATACTCGACCACGACCTTGCGGAGATCGCCGAGATGACCGGCGCGCACGAGGGCGCGGGCCTGTTTCACCATGGCGTTGCCGGTGTAGTTGTGGGTGAGCACGAAGACTTTTTTGGTCTTCTTGATGATGGCGCGGAGTTTTTTGGCCTCGGCGAGGCTGAAGGTCACGGGCTTGTCGCAGACGACGTTGAAGCCGCACTCCAGAAAGAGTTTCGCGGGCGGGAAATGCTGATGGTTGGGCGTGACGATGACGATGAAATCGAGGCGTTCGGTGGCGGGCTTGCGGCTTTCGAGCCTGGCCATCTCGGCGTAGGAACCGTAGACGCGGGCGGGATCGAGAAAGAGATCGGCACCGGAGAGTTTGGAGCGTTCGGCGTCGGAGGAGAAGGCGCCGGCCACGAGCTCGGCTTTACCATCCATCTGAGCGGCAATGCGGTGGACCGCGCCGATGAAGGCGCCGCGTCCGCCGCCGATCATACCAAAGCGGAGTTTTCTATTCATTGAAGTAGCGGGTAGGCGGCCTGAAGTAGCGGGTAGTGAGTAGCGGGTAGGCAGGAGGTTTCGCAAGCGTGATGCTCGCTACTCACTACCCGCTACTTCTGGTTACTGATTTTTCTTGTCGAAGGCGGCGTCGAAGGCGACGGCGCTGGGGGGGAAATCGAGTTTGCGGACGAAGGCGGAAGCTTCGGTGGCGCCATGGACGCGATCCATGCGGATGTCCTCCCACTCGACGGAGAGCGGACCGCGGTAGCCCACGTCATTGAGGGCGACGATGATTTCCTCGAAGTGGATGTCACCGTGGCCGAGGGAGCGGAAATCCCAGTGGCGGCGGGCATCGCCGAAGCTGGTGTGTCCGCCAAAGACGCCGACGTCGCCGTTCCCGTGTCCCCACCAGACGTCCTTCATGTGGGCGTGGTAGATGCGATTGCCGAACTCGCGGATGAATTTCACGTAGTCCACGCCCTGATAGCCCAGGTGGGACGGGTCGTAGTTGAAGCCGAAGCGCTTGTGGCCATTGACGGCTTCGATGGCGCGGCGGGCGGTGGCGATGTCGAAGGCGATCTCGGTGGGGTGAACCTCGAGGGCGAAGTTGACGTTGGCTTTGTCGAACGCCTCCAGGATCGGGCCGAAGCGTTTGCCGAAGTCGGCGAAGCCGGCGTCCCAGTAGGCCTGGGAGGTGGGCGGAAAGGCGTAGATCGAATGCCAGATCGAGGACCCGGTGAAGCCGTTGACGACGGCGGGGAAGGGGTCCTTGCGGGCGGCGGCGCCGGGCTTGGCATCGAAGAAGATGCGGGCGGCTTTCGCGGCCAGGGCGAGTTTTTTGGCGGCGCGTTTGCGGACGCCCTCGGGATCGCCGTTGCCCCAGACATCGGGCGGAAGGATGGACTTGTGGCGCTCGTCGATGAGGTCGCACACCGCCTGGCCGACGAGGTGGCTGGAGATGGCGAAGGAGGTGAGGCCGTGGTCCTTCAGGAGCTCCCACTTTTGATGAACGTATTTTTTGCTGGATACGGCAGCGTCGACGTCGAAGTGGTCGCCCCAGCAGGCGAGCTCGAGGCCGTCGTAGCCCATTTTTTTGGCGAGCGGGGCGAGTTGTTCGAGGGGGAGGTCGGCCCACTGGCCGGTGAACAGGGTGACGGGTCTGGGCATGGAGGGGAGGGGGTGAAAATGCAGGTCTGGCGAAAAGAGGACTAATTATACAGCCAGTATTTACGGGTGAGCTGCTGGTAGGTGAGCGCCTGGGTGCGCCAGGCGGCGATATTGGCTTCGACGTCAACGCGGGCGCCATCGCGCTTGAGCGCGTTCCACCAGGCTGTGGAGCCGACATGGATGTTGAAGCTGCGTGCCTGCACGGGAGTGATCTTGTTGAAGGGATTCGGCGGGTCGTAGCGGCAGGCGAGGCGCATGAGGTGGAAGCTCAGCTCGGTGGGGCGCCACGCCTGCCAGTTGGTGACGTCGACATAGACGCCCTCCTTGGGGGCGCCGGAGGCGTCCGCGACGGTGATCTTGCGGAAGGAGAGCCCGGGGATGTCGAGCGCGGTGAGGTCGCGGACGAGGCGGTCGGCGGGCACGCCCCTGAAGGTGAGTCCGCGGAAGGGATACTGGACGCCGACGCCGTGTTTGAAGCCGCTGTATTCGCAGCCGAGGCCGGTCATCGCGTAGCCCATCACGGTGGGGAAATCGCGGACCATGGGCGAGGTGGGGACGAAGGTCAGGCCGGTTTCCGGCCAGCGCATGGAGCGTTTCCACCCGCGCATGGGCACGAGGGTGAGGCGTCCCTTGCGGCGGACGTTCTCCGGGACGGCGAGGATGCCCGGTTCGCTGGCGGCCAGGCGGGCGATCTCCGCCATGGTGAGTCCGTGGACGTAGGGTATCCGGTAAGCCCCTACACCGCTGAACCACTCGCGATCGAGGAGCGGGCCGTCGACCTTGAAGCCGCCGAGGGGGTTGGGGCGGTCGAGAATGATGACCTCGACGTTGTTCTCGAAGCAGGCGTCCATCGCGTAGCGCATCACCACGTTGTAGGTGTAGGAGCGCACGCCGATGTCCTGGAGGTCGATGACGAGGGCATCGAGGCCCTTGAGCTGGGCGGAGGTGGGTTTGCGGTTTTTGCCGTGGAGCGAATGGATGGGCAGCCGGGTGCGCGGATCGATGGAGTCCTCGAAGTTGACGGAGGCCTTGATGTCGCCGCTGAGGCTGTGCTCGGGGGCGAAGAGGGCGGTGAGCCTGGCGTTGGGCGCGCGGCGGAGGACCTCGATGGTGCTTTCACCGCGGCGGTTGACGCCGGCGGGGTGGGTGAGGAGCCCGACTTTTTTTCCGGCAATGGCGCGGAAGCCGGTGGCTTCAAGGACATCCACGCCGAGCATGACGGGGAAGGGAAACGCGATGGACGGGGCGGCGGGGGAAGGGGTAGGCGCGGGGAGGGTGCGGGCGGGCGTGGGCTTGACGGGAGGCTTGGAGCGGCAGCCGGTGAGCCCGGTGAGGGTGGCCCCGAGGGTAATCAGGAACGGCAGAAGGAGGAGACGGGCGTAACCGGGCATGCGGGGTTACTGTGAATCCGAAGCGGAGCCCGTCGAGCTGGAAGCGAGGTTTTCGCGTGGGAACTTTGCGACGGTCAGCGAGTGAGGGCGAAGCCAAGGAGGCCGGCTGCGAGGAGGTAGTAGCAAAAGGGAATCAGCACGTCGCGGATCAGCGTGCCCTCGCGTCCGGCGAGACCGACGGTCGCGGAGGCGGCCACGACGTTGTGAATGCAGACCATGTTTCCCGCCGCGCCGCCGACGGCCTGCAGGGCGACCACCCACAAGGTCGAGACGCCGATGGTGTCGGCCACTCCGAACTGGAAAAGCGAAAACATCATGTTGCTCACGGTGTTGCTTCCGGCGATGAAGGCGCCGAAAGCCCCGACGCACGGGGCGACCAGCGGCCAGGCGGAGCCGGCGACCTGCGCGGCGTTTTGCGCCAGCAGCAGCGGCATGCTGGGAAGGCCGGCATCGTTGACGCCGGAATTGATGAAAATGCGGGCCAGGGGAATGGCAAAGAGCAGGGCGATGCAGGTGCCCTTCAGGGTGAGGACGGAGGCGCCGATCGCCTGCCGGCGCGCCGAACCCGGCATGCGGTGCAGCCACCAGGTGGTGATCACGACAACGAGAAAAACCGTGCCGGGCAGGTAGAGGGGTTCGATGGCGGCCTTGATGCCAGTGCCCAGGATATTGGTCCAGCCCACGCGGACGGAGAGCAGCCAGGCCTTCAGGGGCAGGGTGTTCAGTCGCGTCAGCACGAGCAGGCCGCCGACGAACACGTAGGGCATCCAGGCACGCAGCAAGCCCGGGGCGTTGGCGACGGGGGTTTCCTCGATCTTCAGGGAACCGAGCCAGGCGGCCGGCCATTCATTTCGGGGCGGGAAATCCCAGGTTGTCTTTGGGAGGAGGAAGCCGCGACGGGCGGCGGTGACGACGACGGCGAGCCCGATCAATCCGCCGATCAAGGAAGGGAACTCCGGTCCGAGAAAAACCGCCGTGAGGGTGTAGGGCACCGTGAAGGAGAAACCGGAGAACAGGGCAAATTTCCAGATGCCTAGGCCGTCCCGCCACGAACGGGCGGCGCCAAAAAACCGGGTGATCACGCACACGAGTAACAAGGGAAGGAACGTGCCGATCAGACCGTGTAAAATCGCGACGCGTGCGGCGAGTTGCAGCAGGTATTCCCCCTGGGTGATGCCCAATTCGGCGAGGCGGGTGGCGACCAGGGGCGAGCCGCTCAGCCCGTTGTTGACGCCGATCAGGATGGGCGTGCCGACCGCGCCGAACGAGACGGGCGTGCTTTGGATGATCAAGGTTGCCAGGACGGTGGCGAGGGCGGGAAAACCCAACGCAAGGAGCAGGGGGGCGGCCACCGCGGCGGGTGTGCCGAAGCCCGAGGCGCCCTCGATGAACGAACCGAAGAGCCAGGCGACAATGAGGGTTTGCACGCGCCGGTCGGGTGACAGGGCGAGGAAGCCGTGACGGATGGTGCCGACTGCGCCGGAGGCCTGGAGCGTGTTGAGGAGGAGCACCGCGCCGAAGACGATGTAGAGCACGCTTACGGCGATGATGGCGCCCTCGATCGTCGAGGCGGCCACGCGTGCCAGGGGCATTTTCCAGGCGAAGAGCGCGACGCCGGCGGTCAGCGCATAGGCGACGGGCATGGCGCGTTTTGCCGGCCAGCGAAGGAGCACGAGAAGGATGGCGACAGTGGCGACGGGGCAGAGCGCAAGGAGGATGAGCATGGCGACGGGGAGCGGGGTGGTGGAGTGAAAGGCGTGTGAAGGAACCGCGGCAGTTTGAATGAGTGCGCCGGGTGGCTATTGGGCGAAGACGGTTTGAAGAGCGCGGATGAGGTTGGGGGTGGCCTCGCGCAGGGCTTGGTCGTGGGTGTGGGACACCGGGGTGATGCCGTGAAGTGTGCAGCCGTCGACGGGCGGGACGGCGATCCGGCCGGCAAACACGTGCGCCGGCTTGCCGTGGTTGCGGGCGCGGACGACAAGCGCGCCGGGGCCTTTGCCGGAGAGCGAGCTTTCGTCGAACCGGCCCTCTCCGGTGATCACCATGCCGGCGGCTGCTAGGCGCGCATCAAGGTCGAGCCAGGCGGAGACGAGATCGCTGCCGGGAACAAGAAGGGCGCGGGCGGAGCAGAGAAAGCCAAAGGCGATGCCGCCGGCGGCGCCGGAACCGGGCGTCGCCGCAAGACCGGCGGGCGCGCCGGCCTGGGCGATGAGCAAGCCGGCGAGGCGGGCGGAGGCGTTATCCAGTTCCTGGATACGGGAGGTTGCCAGGCCTTTTTGCGGGCCGTAGACGGCGGCGGCGCCACCGGGACCGAGGAGCGGGTTGGCCACATCGCAGGCGATGCGGATGGGTGGAAGGTCGTCCGGGAGGTGTCCGTCGACGCGGATGATTTCGGGCCAGCGGGCGGGCGTGGGATTGGCCAGGGGATGTTCGCCGGCGTTGAGGAAGCGGAGGCCGAGCGCGGCGAGGGCGCCTGCTCCCAAGTCGTGGGTGGCGCTGCCTCCGACCCCGAGCAGGATGGTCCGGGCTCCGGCGGCGTGCGCGGCGCGGATGAGTTCGCCGGTGCCGCGGGTGGTGGCGTGCCACGGGTCGCGCCGTTCGGGTGGAAGCAGGCCGAGTCCGCTGGCCTGCGCCATTTCCACCAGGGCAACCATGCCCGTTGCGGAGCAGGCGGGCAGTGAGAGCAAGGCACGGGCGGCCGGGGGGATGTTTTCGAAAGGGACCAGGCCGAAGCAGGCGTCAACGGGATCGCCGCGCGGGCCGGTCACGGTGATGGCGTGCAGCGATCCACCGCCGGCACGCGTGAGGATTTCGCAGAAACCTTCACCGCCATCGGTAAGGGGACAGAGATCAACCGACCAGTCGGGTTGCAGGGTTCGCAGGGTGGTGGCCGTGAGTTCGCAGGCCCGGGTGGCGCTCAGGCAATGCTTGAACTTGTCGAAGGCGATGAGAACGCGCATGGGGTGGTGCGAATGGCGGGGCGTGGGCATCCTGAGCGCAAGCCCGGGGCTGCGTCAGGCGGGACCGATGTAAGCGAAGCGCGGTTGAATGCGTCCATCGATTTCGATGGTTTCCAAAAACATCGCGCGGGGCCGCACCCACAGGCCGTAGTCGCCGTAAAGCAGGCGGTAGACGACGAGTTCGTCCTCCGTCTCGGAATGACGGGCGACGCCGAGGACGAGGTAGTCCTTGCCTTTGTAATGACGGTAGCGACCGGGGCGCGGACCATCGGGGTGGACGGGAATGGGGGGAGCGGGGGTGTCGTCGCAGGACATGTGCCCCACCCTGTCAGCGCGAGCCTGACAGGCGCAAGCCGGCGCACGCTGAACGGTTGACCACAGGAGAAAATATCATCCGGTAGGGGCATGGCCAACGCCCGCAAAGCAGTCTCGTTCCACGTCACGGGCCTGGATACGCGCTATGTGATCTATGTGGACGTCCCGGAGCCGGCTCCGACTGCCGCGGAGCCATGGATCACGGTGTTGTGCCTCGACGGTGACGATCAGTTCGACGCAATGCGCAAGGCGCGGAAGGCGGTCGCGGGGGAACATGCGCTGCCACCGCTGCTGCTGGTGGGGATCGGTTATGGGGCGAGCTACACGAAGCCGGGCAACCGCCGGGCGCGCGACTACACCCCGGTGGCCATCCCGGAGGAGACCGGTGCGGGCGGGGCGGAGGCGTTTCTGGAGTTCTTGACCGGGAGCGTCTGGCCGGAGATTGAGCGGCGTTATCCGGTGCATGCGACGCTCCGCGGGATCGCGGGTTATTCCCTCGGCGGACTGTTTGCGCTGCATGCGCTGTTCAAGCCACGGCCGTTTTTCAACCGGGTGCTGGCGGCATCGCCGTCAATCTGGTGGGGCGAACGGGCGATTTTGAATACGGTGACGACAATCCAGACGGAAGGCGTCGTTTTGCCCGCGAGGTTATTCCTCAGCGTCGGGCTCAAGGACAGCCAGTCGATGACCGGCGACCTCGGATTGCTGGAGAGGGAGCTGGCGGAGCGCCCTGTAGGCGGGCTGGAGGTGAGGAGCGCGCGGTTTCCGGGGCGCAGTCACTTCAATGCGATCTCCGTCAGCTTTCGAACGGGTCTGGCGGAGCTGTTTGCACCGGCGAAACCGGGCGCAGGCGTTGATGATATTTAAAGCGGGGCGGTCAAGTGGGACGTCACGTTGACGACGCCATCGGTGTCCATGGCGTGGTAGATCGCCTTGGCAACGAGGTCGACCGAGGAGACGGCACCGGTGAGCGTCACGTTGCCGTTGGTGGCATCCACATTGATGTCCATCGCGGAGAGGTCGCGGTCGAGGACGTATTTGGCTTTGATGACGGTGATGATCCGGGCGTCGGCAATCTTGCCTCCGGCAACCCCGGCTTTTTCACGGACAATTTTCCCGCCCTGTTGAAGCTCGCGCTTGATGTCGTCGGGCATGAGGTGCCAGTCCTGGGCCTTCGTGACCAGGCTGTCTTTGAGGTGGGTGGTGGTATCGGCCGCTTTTTCGCCGAAGGTCCGCGTGTCGGCGGGCGGCGGGTTGGAGGTTGCCGCCGGTGCGGAGGCACGGGATGGGGTGTCGCGGTTGAGGTAGAGGCTATACGCGAAGGCGCCGACAACGGCACCGAGGAGGAAAATGAGGAGGCTTTTCATGGTAGATGAGGTGAACCTCTTTGCAGACCGCGGCTTGCCGGTTTTGTTCGGAAGGGCGGGGGCGCGTGGGGGCATAAAAAAGCGCGCGGGCTTGGAGCCGGCGCGCGCTGCGGGTGGAGGCGGGTTGATTAGAATGCCGAGCCGTCGGCCTTGGTGCCGCACACACTGACTTCGAGGCCGAGGTTGGCCGCGAGCTGGGCCTTGGTGTAGAGCGCGAGATCGGCGTCTTTTGCACTGTTGGCGTAGGCGACCTGGATGTGGTTGCTCTTGTGGCGGGCCATCATCTGGTCGCGGTTCACTCCGTAGGTTACCGCGTGCATGATCGGCCACTGCACGGTGGTTTCTTTCCAGCGACGTTCGGTCTCGGCCTGCGGAAGTTCGATGACCTTGGCACGGCCGAGATCCATCTTGAGTTTGCCGCTTTCGACGAAGACGCGGCTCCAGACGATTTCGCCTTTTTTGGCGATGCCGCGGAGGGTGCCGCCACCGAGGCGGAAATACATGCCGGGCTGGCGGAGTGAGTCGCTGCCCGCCCAACCGCCGACGTGATGCGCGGGCGGGGCACTGCCGGAGATGAGGAACACCCAGACATAGTCGTCGGTGGTGCCGCTCTCGTCGTAAGCGCCCCAACGCAGGTCGTGAAGCGTGTTTTCGACGGGCTGGCCGAGGGCCTTGTGCACGCGGCAGGTGAAGAGACCATCGAGGCCGGCACACTCGTCGACCTCGTTGAAGTGGGGGATCGGCTCGCCCGCCCGCACGACTTTGCCGGCGGCGTTTTTGACGGGCGGGCGATCGCTGTTGTTGAGCGTGCCCTCGACGAGATCGGAGGCGGGCAGCAGATCCTTGAGGCCCTGCTGGTATTGGATGCCGATGGTCTCGGCGCCGAATTCGTCGGCGATGCGCACGGCGGCGATGTAGGTTTTGCACTGCCAGATCACCTGCGCCTCGGTCAGCTCGGTGGCTTCGTCGGTGCCGAGGTGGAACTTGAGGCCTTTCTTTTTATACCAGGCGAACACGGCCTGGGCGTCCTCGTTGCTGACCTGGGTTGCTCCATAATAAAGGGCGGACTGGGAAAGGCGCTCCTTGTAGACGCCGGTCTGGAAGAGGAGTTCGTCGGGGATGATGGCGTTATACATGCCCATGCAGCCTTCGTCGAAGATGCCCATGATGGATTTCTTCACGCGCAGTTCGTCGGCGAGTTTTTTGGCCAAGGCTTTGGCTTTCGCGGGCACGGCGGCCCTGGCGAGCGGCTTGACGTGGGTGATCCTGTGCTTGGTCACGCCGGTCTTCAGCCACGTGGCGAGGCTGGAGAGGAAGTAGGCGTCGTCGAAGTGGTCGCTCCAGAGCGTGGAGTATTTCACGCCGGCCTTGGTGAGGGAGCCATTGAGGTTGAGCATGCCGACGAGGCCGGGCCAGGTGCCGGACCAGTTGGCGACGGTGAGGATGGGGCCGCGATGCGAGATGAGTCCGTGAAGGATGTGGTGCGAGTATTGCCAGACGGCCTCGGCGACGATGATCGGCGCATCGGGATCGATGGTCGCGAACACCTCCATGCCTTCTTTTTGCGAGGAGATGAAGCCGTGCTTCACGTCTTTTTTGTAGCCGTGGGCGCGGACGAGCTTGTGGCCGAGGTTGGCGACGGCGGCGGCGAGGGTCTTTTCCATTTCGGCCTGCGCGGCCCAGCAGACGGCGTTGGCGGTATGGCGGAGGTCGCCGTTCGCGATCAGGGTGACGGTGTTTTTCGGTGCCTTGGGCATGGGAATGAGAAACGAAGAGATAGAGATAATCGGCGAATTGCCGAATGGGGGTGGGCGGTGATTATACTCTCGATTGCCGGGGCGGAGAATGGATAAAGGAAGATCAAGAATGGATAAAATCGGCCCACGTTCCGTAGAGTCGCTGCTTTCGAAGCAGGTTACGGGGACGCGTTATTTTTTTCTCAATCTCGCGCCGGCGGCCGGCGTGAAAGGGGTGTCGGTGACGCTGGGCGGGCGGGAACGTTGCAACCCGGACTATGAGGTCCGGCGGAAGTCCTATTCCTACCACGGCTTGGAATACGTCGCGGAAGGAACGGGCGTGGTGGAGCTCGACGGCGTCGCGCATGAGCTGCGGCCGGGCTGCGTGTTTGCTTATGCGCCGACCACGCGTTGCGCGATGCGCACCGAGCCGGCGAAGCCGATGCTGAAGTATTTTGTGTGCGTCACGGGCGGGGACGTGGCGCGGCGGCTGCGAAAAGCCGGAGTGGGACCGGGCGTGGTGCGCGCGCTGGCAGCGCATGCGGAGATTCGCAGCGTGGTCGAGGACCTGGTGCGCGAAGGCCAGCGCACGGGTGCGCTGGCGCGGACGATTTGCGCCCAGTTGTTCGAGTTGTTGCTGCTCAAGATTGAGGATGCGGCGGGTGCGCCCGCGCAGGGTGATCCGGCACAGGAAAATTTCCAGCGTTGCAAGGCGTTGATCGATGCGGAGGCGGAGCGGTTGATGACCTTGCGGGAGATCGCGGCGGCGGCGGGGCTGGAGGAATCGAGCGTGTGCCGGTTGTTCCGGCGGTATCACGACACGAGTCCGTATCAATATCTGTTGGGGCGGAAGATGAACCTTGCGGCGGCGTTTCTGGTGGAGGGTCGCGGGCGCGTGAAAGAGGCGGCGCAACGCGTGGGTTTCGCCGACCCGTATCATTTTTCGCGGTGTTTCAAGGGCGTTCATGGCGTGGCGCCGAGCAAGTTGTTGAAACACAGCCGGCAGGCGTGAGCGGGGGGCGGAATCAGCGCGCGGGCAAGCGCGCGGCCTACGAAATGCCGGGGTGAGCGCTTGTGGTGTGTGACGGATTCGCGTGAATGGAGCGATGCCTACCGGCTCCACGATCATTCGCAGTCTCGACGCAGCGCGGCTGGATATCCCGTTGCATGTGCCGTTCGGGATTTCCGGCGGGGCGCAGGCGGTCGCGCACAACGTGCTGGTGACGCTCGTGCTCGAGGACGGAACAATCGGTTATGGCGAAGCGGCGCCGCTGCCGGCCTACAACGGAGAGACGCAGGCGCGGGTGCTGACGGCATTGAAAAAAATCGGCGACGCGGTGGCCGGGTGCCACGGGAGCGACTGGCGAAAGCTGGCGGCGCACGCACGGGCGCCGGCGGGCGGTTCGGGCTCGGCGCAGGCGGGCTTCGAGATGGCGTTGCTCGATGCGTTGACGAAACGCGACGGCGTGCCGTTGTGGCGGTTTTTTGGCGGTGCGGGCACGGAGTTGGAAATCGACATGACGGTGACGACGGGGTCGGCACCCGAGGCGATGGCGGCGGCGCGGGATATCGTCCGGCGCGGCATTCGCATGATCAAGGTGAAGATCGGCGGTCCGGCGGGCGCGGCGCACGATCTGGCGCGGCTGGTGGCGATTCACGAGGTCGCGCCGGAGGCTCCGTTGATTGTGGACGGCAATGCGGGCGTGTCGCGTGCGGAGGCGCGCGAGTTGATCGCGGGATTGAAGCGTCTCGGGATCGCTCCGGCGTTATTGGAGCAATGGCTCCCGAAGGACGATCTGGCGGGGATGCGGGCATTGCACGAAGAGTCCGGCTGGGCGGTTGCGGCGGACGAGGCGGCGTGCACGGCGGCGGATGTGCGGCGCATTGCGCACGAGCGGGCCGCCCAGGTGATCAACATCAAGTTGATGAAGGCCGGTCTTGCCGAGGCATTCGACATCGTGGCGGCGGCGCGTGAGACCGGGCTGGGATTGATGATCGGCGGCAACGTTGAGTCGATGCTCGCGATGACGACCTCCGCGTGCTTCGCGGCGGGGATCGGGGGCTTTTCGTATGCAGATCTGGATACGCCCTTGTTCCTGGCGGAGAATCCCTTCCTTGGTGGGTTCACGCTTGCGGGCGGCCGGCTCTCGGTGGCGCATATCGGGCGCGGCCACGGGGTGGAGCCGAGGGTGGCGTAGCCGGGCTCACATCGTGTTGGGAGCGGCCGGGGACGAGGCTTCGGGTGCCTCTGCGGAGTCGATTTTAAGGAGGCCGATGACTTGGGTGACGCCCTCGGTGTCGAGCGCGAGGGCGATGGCGCGGCCGGCGAGTTCGAGGGAGCCGACGGGACCATTGAGCGTCACGATGCCTTGGTCGGCATCGACGTTGATCTTGAGCGCGGAAAGGTGGCGGTCGGCGACGTATTTGCCTTTAACGACCGCGACGATGCGGGCGTTGTCCAGGGCGCCGCCCGCTTTTTCACCGGCGGCGAGGCTGCGGTCGCGGACGACGCGGCCGGATTTTTCCAGGTCCGCCTTGATGTCGGAGGGAGTCAGTTTCCATTCGGCGAGCCGGGCATTGAGGGCGGCGATCGCATCGCTGGCGGCCGCCTGGCTTTTTTCGACGGCGGAGTCGGTGCGTTCGGAGAGGGTGGGTGGACGGGCGGGCGGGGTGTCCTCGGGCTTTGATTTGTCGGAGCAGCCGGCGGTCAGCAACGCAAGCAGGGCGAAGAGTGTGAATGCGGATGTTTTCATGGTGAGCGGGGGTTGATGCGTTGGGGTGAAGGACAAGGGATCCACGGGACGGTTCACGGCGGACGGCCGGTCGGATTCGTGCTAGCGTTCGGCGGGAACGTGCTGGCATTGAGTGGTTTTATTTTTGCGGCGGGCGCTTCATGGGGGTTGCATGAGGCATGTCATCCAAATCCGCCCTTATCACGGGAGCCTCACGCGGCATCGGCCGCGGCATTGCCATCGAACTCGCCAAAGCCGGCCATCGCATCGCGATCAACTACGCCGGCAACGCAGAGGCCGCGGGCGAGGCGCTTGCCTTGGTGAAGGCGGCGGGTGGCGATGGTTTTATCGTGCAGGGAGACGTCGCGGTCGCGGCGGATCGTGAGCGGATGGTGGCCGAGACCGTGAAGCAATTTGGCCGCATCGACCTGCTCGTAAACAACGCCGGGGTCGCTCCCAAGGTCCGCGCCGACCTGCTTGATGCGGGCGAGGAGAGCTTTGACCGTCTTTTCAACATCAACCTCAAGGGGCCGTATTTCCTCACGCAACTTGTGGCGAAACAGATGCTCGCGCAGGCGCCGGATGCGGAGGGTTTCCGCGGACGCGTCGTCAACATCACGTCGATCTCGGTCTACACCGCCTCGGTCAATCGTGGCGACTACTGCATGGTGAAGGCCGGTCTTGCGATGATGACGAAGCTCTTCGCCGACCGTCTCGCGAACGACGGCATCAACGTTTACGA
Organism: Rariglobus sp.; assembly: GCA_029266495.1. Taxonomy (GTDB): domain Bacteria; phylum Verrucomicrobiota; class Verrucomicrobiia; order Opitutales; family Opitutaceae; genus Rariglobus. The sequence continues at coordinate 26,347 of JAQSWS010000018.1, forward strand.
GATCCGTCCCGGAGTGATTGCCACCGACATGACCGGTGCGGTGAAGGAGAAATACGACAAGCTCATCCTTCAGGACGAGCGGGGCATCACCCCTATCCGCCGTTGGGGCAAACCCGAGGACATCGGCCGTGCCGTGAGTGCGATCGCCGAAGACCGGTTCCCGTTTTCGACCGGCGCGGTTTTCGACGTGGATGGCGGGTTCCACCTGCAGCGGCTGTAAGGCTCCGGACGCGGCCCGCCGCCCCTCTTTCCCCTGGCGCACTTCGGTGCGCCTTTTTTTTGCGCGGGGCGATCATCGAATCGCATGTTTCCCAAGCGGAAAACCCGGTAAGTAGACTCATCAGAAGTGCTGGCCGGGGACTGGTAGAAAAAAGCGTAATACCCTGATGACCACAACCTGTGGGGGGTTGACGTTGTATTGCCCACAATCCCTTGTGGGTTTGTGTTCTCTCCGCAGCCGTCTTATCTTGGTGTAACCAAGGCCTGCGAACGGAGGGCATAATTCGCTGGAAGTTGCCCTTGGCGGCTCCCTGCATCTGTTCCTCGCCCCTGCTTCACTCCCTTATTTTTATGCCCTTATCGTCCCATTCTTCCCCCTCTTCAGCACCCGCCACCCCCCGCCACGGTTCCCAGGTGCTGCAACGCAGCATTGCGCCGGCCGATCGTCTGGTGATCAAGCGCGACGGATCCCGCGTCCGTTATGACCAAAACAAAATCACGCGTGCCGTTGCGCTGGCATTCCGTGAAGTCCATACGGAGGAGGCCGACAATCCCTACCGCGACGACATGCTTGCCTGCTTCGGGCTGGACAGCGACCGCTTCATCGAGGCGACGAAGATCGCCGGAGCCGTGTCCCAGATTCTTGAGCTCCACTACCGGCAGGGTCTGCATCCGACGATCGAGCAGGTGCAGGATGCGGTGGAAAAAGCCATCGCCGCCTCCGGCCACTGGGAGGTGGCCCGGGCTTACATGCTTTATCGTGAACGCCGTGCGCTCACCCGTCTCGCCACTTACGCCGACAGTGGCCTGGCCGATTACATTGCGATGGCCAAATACTCGCGTCATCGCGCCGAGCTGGGACGTCGCGAAACGTTTGCCGAGGGCGTCGAACGCGTGGCGGAGATGCACCTGGAGTTTTTCAGGCCCAAGCTGGCGACGCGCGTTCCCGCCACGTTGCCCGCTCCGCTGGTCGCGCTGGCCGGTGAAACCGCGCCGCTGCTGGCGAAAGTCCTGTGCGGGCGTGAACTCTCCGACGTGGTCGAGGGTGTTTTCGCGGATGTGACCGCCAAGCGTGTGCTGCCGAGCATGCGCTCGATGCAGTTCGGCGGCGAAGCCATCCTCAAGAACCACAGCCGCATGTTCAATTGCAGCTTCTCCAACGTCGACCGCGTGGAGTTTTTCCGGGAGTTTTTCTTTCTGCTCCTCAGCGGTTGCGGCGTCGGTTTCTCCGTGCAGAAGCACCATATCGCGCTGCTTCCCCCGTTGCCGACGCGCGCCTCCTCGCACGACCTGCCGGTGTGGCATTACCACATCGGGGACACGATCGAGGGCTGGGCCGATGCGCTGCACGCGCTGTTCCAGTCGTTCTACGAAGGCAAAAAAATCGAGTTCAACTACTCGTCGATCCGCCCGCGTGGAGCCCACCTGCGCACCTCCGGCGGCAAGGCCCCCGGGCATCTTCCGCTCAAGCAGGCGCTCACCCGCATCGAGTCCCTCCTGGAGCAGGCGGCCGGGCGCGCCCTGCGCCCCATCGAAGTCTACGACATCAACATGTTCACGGCGAAGGCGGTATTGGCCGGGGGAATACGTCGCTCGGCCACGATCTGCCTTTTTTCGCCCGACGACGAGGAGATGATAGACGCGAAGACCGGCAACTGGTTCGAGACGCATCCGCAGCGCTCCGCCTCGAACAACTCCGCCGTGCTTGCCCGCGACGATCGCAACGCCGAGCACTTCCGCCGGCTTTTCAAGGCGCAGAAGGAATTTGGCGAGCCCGGTTTCTTTTTCTGCGACCACCCCGAGGCGGGTTGCAACCCGTGCGCCGAGATCAACCTCCTGCCGGTCATCGACTGGGAGTTGTCCGGCGAGGAGCTGGGCAGGCTTTTTGCCTGGGGTTACAAGGGCGACCTGCCCGGCACCACGCGCCTCTCGGGTTTTCAGCATTGCAATCTCACGACGATCAACGGGCGCGCCGCGACCACGCCGGAGCGTTTTTATGAGGCGTGTATTTCGGCCACGGTGATTGGCACGTTGCAGGCGGCCTACACCGACATGCCGTATCTCGGACCGGTGACCCGTCTCATCAACGAGCATGATGCGCTGCTGGGGGTTTCCATCTGCGGCTTCATGGACAACCCGAATGTGTTGTTCGATCCCGAGATCCTCCGCAAGGGGGCCGGCCTTTGCCGCGCGACCAACCGCCTCGTGGCGGAGACGATCGGAATCCGGCCCGCGGCGAAGCTCACGACCTGCAAACCCGAGGGCACCGCGTCGCTGTTGCTCGACGCCGCCTCGGGCATTCACCCGCACCATGCGCGCCAGTATTTCCGCCGCGTGCAGGCCAACCGCAAGGAACCTGTTTACGCCTTCTTCAAATCGATCAATCCGCAGATGACGGAGCCGTCCGTCTACAGTCCGCAGACCGACGACGTGATCACCTTTCCTATGAAGGCGGCGGATGGCGCGATCCTGCGCAAGGACCTGAATGCGCTCCAGTTTCTCCAGCTCGTGATGCTGGTGCAGCAATCGTGGGTGATTCCCGGCGGCGACCCCGAATCGCGGTCGGCGGGGTTGCATCACAATGTGTCCAACACCTGCACGGTGCGTCCCGACGAATGGGAGGCGGTGGCTGATTTTATCTGGTCGAACCGTGCGCTCTTCACCGGCGTGTCGCTGCTTCAGGATGCGGGAGACAAGGCTTACATGCAGGCGCCCCGCGAGGAGGTCATGACCGAGGGCGACATCGCCAGGTGGAACGCCCTGCGCCCGCGGCATGTGGATTACACGAAGCTCCGCGAGCACAGCGACGAGACCAGCTTGAAGGACATCGTCGCCTGCGCCGGCGGTGCGTGCGAACTCACGTGAGCCGCAAGCCTCGCGGATTCTGCACCTGTCGGGATCAGTAGGCTTTTTCGATCGTCTCGAAGCCGTTGCCCAGGACGATGACGCGCCTGGTTTCATCGATCGCGATGAAGCGCAGGCGGCGCTTCATGTCGACGGTGCCTCCGATGTAGATCATGACCCCGTCGACCATGATGCGCGGGTTTTTTCCCCCGAGCACGCCGCTGATGTGCAGTTCGTCGATGACCAGGCCGGTGAGCCGTTCGAGCCTGACCTGTGGTTTCGGTTTGGGAGCGGGGAGCGCCGGCGGGGGCGGGAGCGGGGCCAGTGGGGGCGCATCCGGCAGGGCGGCGCCGAGCGGTTCCCCGATGATCGCGTTGAGATGGTCGACGTTGGCGTTGCTCTTGGCGACCACGTCCCGGGTCTGTTGAAGAATTTTGACGCTGGTGGGAACGTCCTTGGACGGGACCGCCTTCATGCTGCCTGGACGCGCCATTTCCATCAGAAACGGATACGCGCTTTTCACCGAAAAATAGGCGCAGGCCAGGACGATGACCGCGGCGATGCACACTTTGAAGAAGCGGACAAAAGTGGGCACGGACAACGGCTGCGACGGGCGTGCCGGTGCGGGCGCGGGCACCACCGCAGGTGCGACGAAGGGTGGCGTGGTGGCTTGGGCGGCCGGTGCTTGCGGGGCCGCGGGTTGCGCCGGGAGCAGCCAGGGAGGCAGCGAGGCGGCGGGTTGCGGCGGGGAAGATGACGGCGGGGAGGCACCCGCTGGAGTTGCGCCGACAGTGGGGGAAGAGGCCGCCGGCGGCGTGGACGGGTGAAACGAAAGCGGACGTAATTGTGCCTCGCGGGCTTTTTGCTCGAGCACCTGCCGGCGGATTTCTTCGACGGTTAAAGCCATGAGATCGCGACCATTCGTAAAAAAAGTTTCAAAAAACTGAAACCAAGGCACGAGCCTCATGGCAAGCTTATGTCGCTAGTGGAATAGGCCAATACATTGATTTTTCTGGAAAATGGATGACGGCGTCAGCAGGACGCGCAAAAAAACCGCGTCTTTGATGAGACGCGGTCGGGGCGGTGAAAATGGCGGGGGCTATCAGGTGGCCTTGTCGGGTTTCGGGGCGTTTTTGCCGCCGCATTTTTCGCAGTTCTTGTCGTCTTTGGCCGCGGTGGCGCAGCAGCCATGCGGGCAGGCCTTGCCGGCTTCGGCGTTCTTTTTGCAGCACGCGGCGGGTTCGCCGGCGAGAGCAGGCTTGGGGTCTTCGGCGCGGGCGAGGTTTGAAAACGCGAAGGCGGCAACGAGCAGGGCGAGGGGGAGACGCAGGGATTTCATGGGGTGATAATGAGGTTACGTGGCGATGAGAGCCGGGGAGGAATAAAGCACGGTCACCGGCCCTGCTCAAGTCGTGATCGCAATTGGGCTGCGGATGAAAATACCTCGCCGGACTGAAACGCGAACGGCACGCTCCGGCCCCAATGATTTTTACCTGCCAACCAGGGTTTGTGGATTTGCTTGCGGGCGAGTTGAGTGCGCTTGGCTGCGCGCCGGTGGAGCAGGGGCCGGGCTGGGTGAGGGCGGAGGGGAAACTTGAGGGAGGAAACCAGACCTCTGAAGGCGGACTGCCGGATTTGTGCTTTCCGCAGATGACACTGCTTGATCCGGTCGAGATTTCGGCGGACTCGGTCAACGCGCTGGCGGCGAAGATCACCGAGCAATTTCTCGCGAGCGCCAAAACCGAACGTTTTGAAGGCGCGTGGCCGTGCCTTTTCGAAGAGGCCGCCGAGCTCGACGGGCTCGGGCGCCGGGTCAAGGGTGTGGAAAAGATGGTTCACGAGAACCTCAAGAAGCGCATGTCTCGCGTGGCAAAGCTCGCGGTCGCGGACAAACCGCGCGGCGTCGCCCGGCTGCGCGGGTTGTATGTGTTTTTCGTGGATTTCAAACGGGCCTTCGTCTCGCGCGAGGCGATTTTCGGCGGTCAACGCCGCATGGCCGATGACGAGCAGGCTCCGTCGCGTTCCTATCTGAAAATCGAGGAGGCCTACATCGTGCTCGGGCGTGAACCGGCCTTTGAGGAAACCGTGGCGGATCTCGGCGCGGCGCCGGGCGGGTGGAGTTACAGCGCATCGAAGCGCGGGGCGAAGGTCGTCGCGGTGGACAACGGTCCGCTCAAGGGGGGCGCGTATAACAATTACAAGATCGAGCACCGCATGGAGGACGCGTTTACGTTTCGTCCCGCGCCGGACCAGGTGTTCGACTGGATGTTCTGCGACCTGGTTGAGGAGCCGCACCACGTCATGGAAAACTTGATACAACCATGGCTGGAGAACAAGTGGTGCCGCCATTTTGTGATCATTCTGAAATTCGGCCGGGTGGATCCGCTTGCGTTGTTACGCGACGTCCGGGCGCCGGAGTCGGTGTTCTCGCGTTGTGCGACGAACGTCCGCGTGCGGCATCTTTACCACGATCGCGAGGAGTTCACGATCGTCGGCGAGGTGCGGTGAACCGGCCTCACCTGGCGGGCTGAAGCTGTTCCCAGGCGAGTGCCTGCAACTTTTTGCTGTCTTCTGCGGAGAGTTTGAGGCGCCGGGCGACGGCATTGTCCGCGGGCAGGGTGCGGGGATCGGCATCGTAGATGCGACCGTAGAAGAGGAGTGCGGAGAGATAGGCTCCGAGCGCGCTTTGGTGATAGTTATCCTGGCCCCAAATGGAGAGCGGGCCTTCGGACTCGGGCGTGGCGGGATTGTCGGCCAGGCCTTGTTTCACGGCGGCGAGAAAGGTGTCGCCCACGGGCACCCAGCCTTGCACCGAGAAGTCACGCGCGGCCTCGCTGTAGGCCCGGCGCAGGCCGGCTTGCATCTCCTCGATCGAGGCGAAGCGACCCTTGGTCACGAGATCGGGGCGCGCCCAGGTTTCGTAGAGCCAGATCTTCACGGACGGGTTTTGCGCGACGAACAAGGCTTTCAGTTTTTCGACGTGGGCGCGGAAGGAGTCGTGGGAGGCGGTGCCGCCGTCGGCGGCGGGCAGGGGACCGGTGCTGTAGTCCTGGAGAACGACGATGTCCCAGGGTTTTTCGATCAGCTCGCGCTTGTTTTCATAATGAAACTGCAGCGTTTTTCCGCCGACGGTTTCCATCGTGACGGACGGGGATTTTCCGCCCGCGGCGGCAAGTGCCTGGAAGAGCGCGGGGACGCCGCCAGCCGGGTCTTTGTTCAGTTCGACGGCCTCGCCGACGCCCACGTTGCGAGGGACGAATGTGAAACTGTTGCCAACGAAGAGAACCGACTGGGCTTGGAGGCCCGCGGCGAAGATGCAGGCAAGGATCGCCGGCAGGCGAAGGGCGCGAAGGGGAGACATGGCGGGGATTGTCAGCGGATCACGACGGTTGCGGAAACTCTTTTCGGGCGGTTCAGGATGGAAACGAAATCGTCGCGGTGCCGGTTGTTTATGGTGACGACCACGAACTGGCCACCAATACGCGTTTAGGCAGGGCGGGGAGGCCGCGTTCGTTGCGGTGGATCTGGCCGATGATCAGGTCGATCGCGGCGGCGCCGACCTGCGCGGGGTTTTGGTTGATTTGAAATGTGTATCCCAGCTTTGGCTTGGCGAGGTTGAGCTCGACATAGGAGACCTCCGGCGGACGAAAACCGTCCTCGTAGGCCCACTCCAGGAAGCATCTGCTGTTGGTGATGATGCCGTCGGGTTTGGCGCGCTTCAGCCAGAGGAGGAAATGGGATTTCTCCCATTTTTCGAAACAGTAGGCGTCCATGCGCTCCGCAGGCGGTTTCAGCTGCTGCCAGCAGGTGAAGGCTCCCAGCCATTGCGGGGCGATGGTGGTGACTTCTTCCGGGCGAGCGCAGAAGACAATACGCCGGCGGCCCTGCGCCTCGAGTTGTTGCAGCGCCAATTGCATGCCGTGGAAGTAATCGGGCGAGGCGCGGTGCATGTCGGGTTTGCTCAGAGTGTAGTCGATGGTGGCACACACCAGGTTTTCCCAGCGGATCTTGCTCAGGTCGCAGCCGTCGGGCACGGGCAGCACCAGCAGGCTGGTGATACCGCGTGCTTGCAGGACGCCGTTGAGGCGTTCCACCGAACCATTGAGGTCGCTCAAGCGGAAGACTTCCTCCTTGTATCCCAACGACTGTGCGCGCTGGGCGGCACCGGCCAGGTAATAGCGCGTGTAATTGCGCCTGCCTGAGGGGGTGCAATCAAGGAAGGCGATGACCGCGCCCTGCGGGGAGCGCCGGTAGCCGCGCACCTGGGCGGTGAAGGCGGAGACAAAGGGGTTTGGCCGGTATCCCAGCTTTTGGGCGATCGCCGTGATGCGTTCGCGCTCGGCCTTGGAAACCTGCGAATTGTTGCTCAATGCGCGCGACACGGTGGACTGCGCGACTCCGGCCTGGAGGGCGACGTCGCGTGTCGTCACCGGACGTGAAGAGGGCGTTTTTTTCTGGGGCATGCCGTCGATGAGCGTCGATGCAACGCACGAATGTCAATACGTCCGCATCAATATGCGATGAGTCGGTCTAGGCGGTGCGGTTTGCATCGGGTATGCCGTGGGCTCCCCTATGGCTTATCAGGTAACGATGGAACGGAATCAGAAACCCCGCAGCGGCCTTGCGCTCGGCGGTCTGGGCTGCGGTTGGTTCGAGCTGAGGCAGGACGGGCAGTTCTACAACTGGAACATCTTTAACAACCGTCCGGTCGCGCGGGGGACGCCGTTTGAGGGGAATACAAGGTCCGCGTTGTTTTTTCTGGTGCGTTATCAGGCTCAGGGCGCCGAGCCGCGGATTTGCCTTCTGCAGATCGAGGACAGCCACGGCGTGGCCGGACTGGAGGGACACGAGTTCCAGTATATTTTCCCGTGGATCGCGGGGGTCGACCGCATCGATTATTCGGCGTCGTTCCCGTTTTCGACGCTGCGTTACTCGGCGCGCGATCTGCCGCTGGAGGTCGTGATGACGGCGTGGTCGCCGTTCATCCCGCGCAACGAAAAAGATTCGGCGCTGCCGGTCGCGTTTTTTGATTTCAAGATCCGGTCGGCGTGCGACGCGCCGGTCGATGTCTCCCTGCTGGCCTCGATGCGCAATTGGACGGGATATGATGTGCAGGCCAAGGCCTGGGCCAATCGTGTCGTCGAAGGCGCGGGTTTCCGGGCGTTCGAGATGTCGTGCACCGGCATGGACACGACGCGCGAATCATTCGGAAGCATGGGCATCGCTTCGCTGAGCGCGGATTCGCACGCTTACTGCGGCTGGGGGCATCCACATCCGTATTACGAGCGACTGCTGCGCGAGCGCGGTATTCCCGAGGTGGACGACACGGCGGCACGCAACGCGACGGAGCCAGGACTGGGCCTGTGGGCCAAACACCCGTGCTTTTCCACGATCGGTCGCGCCGTGCGTTTGGAAAAAGCGGGCGACACGCTGGAGCACACCTTTGTCGCGGCATGGGATTTCCCCAATCGTCACGGTCGGCTGCTGGCTGAGCCGGGCTTCGGTCCGGCGGGTTATCTCGAAGCGGGAAGCGCAGGCGCTGCTGGAAACGGCGTGGGCAAGGCGCACAACGAGGGACACTACTACAGCAATTTTTTCTCGTCGGCCGCGGATGTGGCGGCCTACGCGGTCGCGCATGCCGCGCGCTTGCGCGAAGAGACAAGGCGGTTTCACGACGCCTACTTTGATTCGTCACTGCCCGGCAGTGTGCTCGATCAGATCAACTCGCACCTGAACACGTTCCGCACGAGCAGCTGGTTCACGCGGGCGGGGGACTTCGGGATCGTCGAGGGGCTGAGCCCGGTGAAATCGTTCGCGGGCCTGTCCACGATTGATGTGGCGATGTATGGCGGAATCTCGACTGCGGCGCTTTTCCCCGAATTGGAGAAGGCGGTCATTCGTTCGCATCAACGTTTTCAAAACGAAAACGGTTCGGTGGTTCACTCGATCAGCCACAACTACCAGGAGAAGAATCCGCGCGAGGCGTCCGGCTCGCGTCTCGATATGCCGGCGCAATACGCCTACCAGGCGTTGCGAGCCGGATTGTGGCAGGCCGACCGTGCGTTTCTTGCGGAGGTGTGGCCTTCGGTGAAGCGCGCGCTCGAGTATGGATTGCGAGAACGCGATCACGACGGCGACGGCTTGCCGGACATGGCGGGCATCATGTGTTCCTACGACAATTTTCCGATGCACGGTGTCGCGCCCTACGTGGCGACCCAGTGGCTCGCGGCGTATGCGGCGGCGGTTGAGACGGCCATGCTTCTCGGTGACGCGACGGCGGAAGCACGCTTTCGCGACGTGCTCCAGCACGGCACGACGACGCTCGAGTCGAAGGCCTGGAACGGGTCCTATTACCGGCTCTACGCCAAGGGGACCGACATGGACGAAGGCTGCCTGAGCGACCAGATCATCGGGCAGTGGGCGGTGCGACTGCTGAACCTGCGTCCGTTTCTGAAAACGGAACGCGTGCAAGGCGCGCTGCGGTCAGTGCTGCGCATGAATTATTCGGCGGACCAAGGATTGAGAAACTGCCAGTGGCCGGGTGACGCATTTTTGCATGACGTGCCGCCGGATTGCTGGGTCGATCAGGCCAACACCTGCTGGAGCGGCGTGGAGCTGGCGTTCGCGTCGCTGCTGATTTACGAGGGACTTGTAGAGGAGGGACTGGAGCTCGTGCGCAATGTGGACGATCGCCACCGGCGCTGGGGCATCTATTGGGATCACCAGGAATTTGGAGGACACTATTTCCGCCCAATGTCGGCATGGGGAGTGATCCATGCCTCCTTGGGTTTCAGCGCGGTGGACGGCGTGGTGACATTCGATCCCAAGGTCACGGAGGAGAACGGGGGCTGCCGGCTCTTCTTCGTCACGGCGGATGGCTATGGGCGCTTCGAGCGCGACGCCGAGGGCATCGCCGTGTGCGTATTATCCGGTCGCCTCCGACTGCGGTGCTTGCGCATTCGCATCATGTGTTCGCGGGCGTGGGTGCTTACGTTCGACGGCCGTTCGCTGCACCTCCGTGGCGAGGACGGTTTTCTCACGGCGGATTTTCCGGACTGGTTGGAAACGCCCGCCGGCGAGTCCGTGGTGCTGGTGCCCCAGCCTGATTCTGTTCCCGACTCTCAATTTCAAACCGTATGACCGTTCATCCCCACCGCTATCCCGCGACGCTACCGCGTTCAGTCTCTTTCCAAGTCGTGGCCGAAGGCCAGTCCTTGGACGTGTTGCATCACGCCGCAGCCGACTATGTCTCTTTCGAATGTGACGGCCCTGTGCGTGTCGAGATCACGCTGCCGTCCGCTCCCGGCAAGGTGGCGATTCGTCCGTCGAGCCTCGGCATTCGTCCGGAGATCGAGGGCACGAGCCTGGCTTTCACCGTGTCCGGACCACGTTACCTGCAGGTCGAGATCGCGGGACATCCATTGCTTTATGTTTACGCGTTACCGCCGGAGCCAACCGCTCCCGTCGGTCCCCACGTGAAACGATTCGAGGGCGGTAAAATCCACGATGTCGGCATGCTCACGCTCGCTTCGGGCGAGGTATGCTGGATCGACGCGGGCGCGGTGGTGCGGGGCAGCATTCGCGCCGCAGACGCGACGAATGTGCGGGTCGGCGGCTACGGCGTGATCGACGGCGGAATCTGGCCCGAGCGCGGTGAGAAGCGGCGCAAGGCGATCGTGTTCGAATCCTGCAAGGACTGCCGGGTGGAGAATATCCTGATGCTCGGGCCGAGCAGTTGGATGGTTGTATTCGGTGGTTGCGACGGAGCGGTTGTAAGCGGCGTGCGCCAGATCGCCGACAACATGAGTTCCGACGGAATAGACATCGTTGGATCGCGCAATGTGCGCGTCACCGGCTGCATGTTGCACAACGGCGACGACAACATCGCCATCAAGGCGCTCGATGACAACCCCGGTCAAAACCAAGAGCGCTGGCACGGCAATGTGGAGAACGTCGTGGTTTCGGGCTGCGCTTTTTATAACATCCACGGCGGCTCATCGATGGAGGTCGGCTACGAGACCCGCACTGATCATATCCGCAATATTCGTTTTGAGGACATCGACGTTCTTGCCGTGCACAATTTCGGCTCCGTCTTCGGCATTCACACGGGCGATCGCGCCCTCGTGGAAAACATCACGTGGGAAAATATCCGCGTTGAGCATCACTACGATAAACTCATTGATTTTCGCGTGCTGTGGTCGCGCTGGAATCGCGACGCCGAGCGCGGCACGGTCCGCAACGTCACGCTGCGCAACATCCGCGCGGTGCAGATTCCGCCGAACGTCGGCTACACGCTTAGTGTGATCGCCGGCTACGATGCTGATCATCCGATTTCCGGGGTGACGTTTGAAGACTTCGAGCTCGGCGGCCGTCGCGTCGCGAACGCCGACCAGCTCGATCTCGTCACGCGCCACGCGCACGACCTTGTTTTCCGCTGACCTTGCTTTCTGTCAGACACCCAAACCCCAACCCCAAAAAAAATGAACCTGCGTTCCTACCCCCGGGCGTGCGTTGCGCTCCTCTGCGCCACGCTGCTCGCCTCCCCCCTGATTCAACCTCCCGTCAATGCTGCCGATCTCAGCGGTAGCTACACCTGGAAGCCCGTCCGCCTCGGCGCGGGCGGGTTTGTCACCGGAATGGTGATACATCCGCTCAACCCAAGCGTGCGCTACTGCCGCACCGACGTGGGCAACGCCTACCGCTGGGACACCACCGTCAACGAGTGGGTGCCCATGATCGTGCGCAACGGCGCGACCGGGATTCCCGCTTCGGTGGCCGTCGCGCCGGCTGAATTCGGCGTCGAGTCCATCGCGGTCGATCCGGAGAACACCAGCGTCATCCTGATGTCGTTCCCGGCCCGCTATAATTCCACCGGGAATCTGATCGGGTCGGTGTTTCGCAGCGACGACGGCGGTCGGAACTTCGTAAAGGGGGATCTCAACGTGAAGATGATTCCCAACGATCTCAGCTGGCGCAGCCGCGGGGAACGCATGGGCATCGATCCCAACAACAGCCAGGTTGTTTACTATGGCAGTATTCAGAATGGCCTGTGGAAGAGCGTAAACGGCGGCCTCAACTGGAGCCAGCTCACCGCGGGCGGCGCACCCGCGCTCACCGCAAACGTCGCCGGAATCCGCTTCGATCGCGTGAGCGCCACCGACACCACCGTTTATGCGGTGGTCGCCGACACCGGCGTGCTCAAATCCACGGACGGCGGCGCCACCTGGACCGATATCAGCGCCGGCTCCGCGCTCGCAAATTCTCCCAGCTACAGCCTCGTCGATTCGGAGGGGAATCTTTACGTCACCAAACGCGGCACCAACACGATCTGCAAGATGACGCGCGCCGGCGTCTGGTCCACGCTCACGCCCACCTTCGGCTCCTCGGGCAACACGGCCAACAACCTTGCCGTGGACCCGTTCAATCCGCAGCGGCTGTTCGCAGTGGGCAACGGCAGTTGCGTCTCGCGCTCGCTCAATGGCGGCGCGACTTGGACTTCGCTCGGCAACTTCCTCAAGTTTGCCAACACCCTTGGCTGGCTCCCGCAGGTGACCAACGGCACTCCCAATGCCTGGCGTTCCAACGGCGGCATCCAGTTCGATTCCTCCGGCCGGCTCTGGCTGCCTCAAGGCAACGAAGGCGTGCTCAACGTCGTGCCCAGCGCCACGAACACCGAGACCAACACGAATCCGCTTCTGTGGAAAATCGAGAGCAAGGGCATTGAGGAATTCGTCGGCCGCGACGTGGTCATCCCGCCGGGGAATGGCGACCAGCCCATCGTGGCCATGGAGGACGGCACCGGCTTCCTGATCGAAAACCCCGACACCTTCGTCTCGCTCCAGGCGCATCTCGCCGACCAGCACATCAACGCCGGAACCAGCATTTCCGTCTGCCCCAATGATCCCAACTTCATCGTGATCGCCTGCGCCGACGTCTACAACACCGGCTCGCGCCTGGACTACTCCGGCTACTCCACCGATGGCGGCCTCACCTGGACCAAGTTCGCCGCCCGCGCCGGGACCCCGTCCGCGAAGGCGGGCATCATCGCCGTCAGCCGTCGCAACGGCTGGACCGCGGGCGCGGACCATCTCGTCTGGTATTCCACCGGCAACCGCGCGCCCTTCTGGTCGCACGACGGCGGCCAGACTTGGACGCTTGGCGTGGGCTTCACCGCCAACCTGACCTCCGGTGTCTTCACGGATGCCACCGTTGGTTTTGCGGATCCCTCTCTCAAGCAGCACACGCTCGTCGCCGACCAGTCCGTGCCCGACAAGTTCACCCTCTACACTTCCTGGGGCGGAGCCAGCCGGCTCTACCAGAGCACCGACGGCGGTGTGAACTGGACTGCGGTGAGCGGCCACGGCCTTCCCAGCAAGGCGGGTAACGCGACCCTCCTGTCTAATCCCCACGTCGCGGGCGACTACTGGTTCGTGTTTGGTAAGGATCCCACCACCACCTCTGGCGTCTGGCGCTCCACCAGTGGCGGCACCGTCTACACCAAGCTCGCGAACGTCGACCGCGCCAACACCATCGCCATCGGCAAGGGCGCGGGGACTCCGGGTGCGGCCTTGTATTCAGTTTATATATACGGGCGGCTCACCTCCACGAGCGAGTGGGGCGTGTTTCGCAGCATCGACGAGGGACTCACGTGGGATCGCCTGAGCTATTTCCCCGCCGGCCTCGTCGACATGCCCACCAGCATGGCCGCCAGCCAGGACACGTTCGGCCTGGTTTACATCAGCTACAGGGGCAACTCCTACGTCTATGGCCGGCCCGGCGCGCCGATCACCGTGGCCAACGCCGGCTTTGAAGCCGCGACGAATTGGAGCGTCTGGTTTGACTCCACGAAGAGCCCGAATCCCTACACGCGCGTGCAGGATGACGCCGCTCCCGGCGGAGCGTGGCGCGGCAATATCGGCGGCTACACGAGTTATAACACCACGGTCTACCAGACTGTCACGGGCCTCACGAACGGCAACTATACGCTCCGGGGCCTGTTCAAGTCCGGCGGCGGGCACGCCTCGATCCGTTTCATCGCGAGCAACTACAATTCCGCCGGCAATAACAAATGGACCGCTATTCCCCCCTCCAGCTCCACCTACGTGCAGGTGACGATTCCGAACATCCCTGTGAGCAACGGCAAGGTGACGATCAATGCTTACGCAGTCTCCAACACCGGAGGATGGGTTCACTTCGACCAGATCGAGCTCTCCAAGGACTGATCGTTTAGCATAATCCGAATTCATACCCACGATGACTGGTTCCCTCCGCCTCCTTCCACGTGCAGCGTTTTTATGCGCCGCACTCTTGGTCACGGTCCTGCAATCGCCCGCGTTGCGCGCGGCCGATTTATCCGGCGATTACCGCTGGCAGCCGGTCCGTCTGGGGGCGGGGGGATTTGTCACCGGTCTGGTGATACACCCGCTTGATCCCGACGTGCGTTATTGCCGCACCGATGTCGGCAACGCCTACCGCTGGGACGTCGCCGCGCGTGAATGGATGCCGCTGGTCGTGCGCGAGGGCTCGTCCGGCGTGCCGGCATCGGTCGCGTCCGCGCCGTCGAAAATCGGCGTCGAGTCCATCGCCGTCGACCCGCTGAACCCCAAGGTCGTGCTGATTTCGTTTCCGGCCAAATACAGCTCTTCCGACAAGAAATCCGTCACACCCATCGCCGGCTCGGTGTTTCGCAGCACCGACGGCGGCCGCAATTTCACGCAGAGCAACCTGAATGTGAAGATGGTTCCCAACGGCAACTGGCGCCACAAGGGCGAGTGCATGGGCATTGATCCCGTCAACCCGAGCATCGTCTATTACGGCTCGCGCGAAAACGGCCTGTGGCGCAGCGCCGACGGCGGACTCAAGTGGACGCAGGTTGCCACCAAGGGCGCACCCGCCGTGAACGCCAACGTCATCGGCATTCGCTTCGACCGCACGAGCCGCACAACCGTGACCACCTATGCGATCGTCGCCGGAGGCTCCGTGCTGCGTTCCGTCGATTCCGGCGCGACGTGGGCCGAGGTGGGCGCGAAGTCCGGTCTTGAGGGCAAGCTCGGCAACAGTTTCGTCGATCAGCTCGGTAATCTCTACGTTGTCAAAAACGGGACGCGCACGATGTGGAAAATGACCCGCGAGGGCGCGTGGTCCGAGTTGACTCCAGACTTTGGTTCCTCGGGCAACAACGCCAACGGCGTCGCGGTCGATCCCGCGAATCCCTCGCGTCTGTTCGCGATCGGCAGCGGCGGCAGCATCTCGCGTTCGCTCGACGGCGGCTCGACCTGGGTGCGCCTTGGCAATCGTTTCTCATTCAGCAACACGTTCGCCTGGCTGCCCCAGCTGATCAAAGGAAGTCCAGATGGCTGGCGTTCCAATGGCGGCATCCTCTTCGATCAAAAAGGCCGTCTCTGGGTGCCGCAGGGCAACGAAGGCGTGCTCACCGTCGTGCCGAGCGCGGATGACTCCGAGACCGCGGCCAAGCCGCTGCGCTGGCAGATCGACAGCAAGGGTATCGAGGAGTTCGTCACGCATGACATTATCATTCCTCCGGGCAGTGGCGACCAGATGGTCGGCGCGGTCGAGGACGGCACGGCCTTCCTCATTAAAAATCCCGACACCTTCGACGTGGTGCAGGCCAATCTTCAGCCGCAGCTCATCTCCAACGGCACCGGCCTCGCCTTCTGTCCCAACGCGAGCAACTACCTGGCGGTCGCGACCGCCGACGTCCATCACACCGGCTCGGGCAAAGATTACTCGGGCTACTCGACCAATGGCGGTCAGACTTGGACGCAGTTTGCTTCGCAGCCTCCGGGAGCGAAAGCCGGCAGCATCGCCATCAGCCGCCGCGACGGCTGGGGCGAGGGCGCCGACCATCTCGTGTGGTATCCGCTCGGCAACCGTCCGCCTTTCTGGTCGCACGATGGTGGGAAAACGTGGACGCAGTCCGAAGGTTTCCCGCTCAAGTCCAACGGCACCTTCGATCAACAACTCAGCGGCTTCTGGAA
Source organism: Rariglobus sp. (assembly GCA_029266495.1). Classification (GTDB taxonomy): domain Bacteria; phylum Verrucomicrobiota; class Verrucomicrobiia; order Opitutales; family Opitutaceae; genus Rariglobus. The sequence continues at coordinate 42,408 of JAQSWS010000018.1, forward strand.
CGGCGCGCTCAAGCAGCGCGCGCTCATGGCCGCCCCACATGTCGCTGACCGCTTTTTCCTCTACACAATCTGGGGCGGGGCGAACCGCCTGTTCCGATCCGACGATGGCGGACGCAACTGGGTTCCCGTGCCCGACTCGGGTCTGCCCGCCGGCGGACATCATGCGCAACTCGCCGCGAATCCGTTCGTGAAAAACGACCACTGGTTTGCCGACGGCTGGGAAAGCGGAGGTCCGAGCGGCCTGTGGCATTCGACCGACGGCGCGACCTACGTAAAGCTGCCTGGCATCGAGCGCGCGATCACGCTTGCCCTCGGCAAAGGCCCGGGCGCAACCGTCGCGGTTTATTTCTATGGCAAACTGACTGACGATCCCGAGTGGGGCGTGTTTCGCAGCGTTGACGGCGGCGCGACATGGGACCGCATCAGCCGTTATCCAGCCGGGCAGATCGACATCCCGACCAGCATGGCTGCGAGTCATGACACCTTCGGCCTCGTAGCGATCGGCTTGTCCGGAAACAGCTTCGTTTACGGCAAACCGCTCCGCAGCCGCTGAGATGTCGCGCTCTGTCCAGTTGCTCACGCGGGCCGATGACGCCGGACTGAACGCCGGCACCAACGAAGGCGTGCACCGCGCTGCCGCGCACGGCGTGGCTCGAAACCTGTCGGTGCTCGGTATCGGTCCGGCGCTGGCGGACGCCGCGCAACGCTTGTCCGGACTCGACGTCAGCTTTGGATTTCACGCCTGCCTCAACTCCGAATGGCTGGAGCCCTGTTGGGCGCCGCTGTCCGGCGATGCGCGATTGATGGATGCACGCGGCATGCTGCCGTCGGATTGGGCCGCGCTCCGGCTGCTCAATCCTCCGGGCCGCGCGGTGGAAGAGGAGTTGTCCGCGCAACTGCGACGGCTACGTGAGCATGGCTTCGCTCCCACTTACATGGACGAGCATATGTTATTTTCCTGCGCGTTGCCGGATCTCCGGCCGATGCTTGTCGAGTTCGCGCGACGCGAGGGACTCGTTTATCGCATGGAACTCCCGTGTCTGCCTCCGCTCGCCGCGGATTCGGACGATGCGTTGAGCCGCTTTATGCGCAGGATTGCCGCCGCCGCTCCGGGCACGTGGTTGGAGATTGTTCATCCGGCGATCGATTCGGCCGACATGATCGCTGTCCGGAAAAAAGGCCAGCCGTCCGGAGTGGTCGCCGCCGGGCGGGCCGGAGACCTGCGTGTTTTCACCGATCCGCGGGTGATGGACGTCTGCACCGCCGGAAACATCCGCCTGCTCCGCTACGATGAATTGGCCGTCACGACCTGCACTTTATGAAAACGTTTCCGTTTATTGTTCTGCTGATCGCATGCGGCCTTACTGTCGTGCGCGGCGCCGAGTTATCGCCAGACGATTCCCGGGTGCGCTACCTCGGACGCTTCGACCGCACTGATGCAGCCGGGCCGCGTTGCGCCTGGACCGCCAGTTCGGTCACGGTTGCCATCAGCGGCGGCTCGTTGAGCGTGAAGCTCAAGGACGGCGGGAAAAACGTTTGGCAGGTCATCGTCAATGGCCAGCCGGCCGGAGTGCTCGCGCTTCAGGCGGGCGAGCAGACTTATCCGGTCGTGACGGGACTCCCCGCCGGCCGCCATGTCGTGGAGCTGTTCAAACGCACCGAGGCCCAGCAGGGCGTCACGCAGGTGCTGGGCTTCCAACTCGAGGGCGGCGAGGTGCGGGCGCCGGAGCCTGCGCGCAAGCGGCGCATCGAGGTGATCGGCGACTCTATCAGCTGCGGTTACGGCAACGAGGCGCCGGGCAAGGAACACAATTTCTCGGCTGCGACCGAAAACGGCTGGCTTGCCTACGGTGCCGTGGCGGCGCGCGCGGTGAACGCCGACTACGTGTGCGTTGCGTGGTCCGGAAAGAAGCTGTGGCCCAACAACAGCATCATCGACTATTACGACCGCGTGCTGCCGGAGCCAGGCGCAAAGAAGTGGGATTTCGCCACCTGGGCGCCTGACGTGGTGATCATCAATCTGGGCACCAATGATTTTCGCGGGAAAACCAATCCCGACGAAGCCGGATGGGTTGCTGCCTACGTTGAATTCATAAAACGGATACGCGCGACCTATCCGAAGGCATCGATCTACTGCGCGCTCGGGACCATGCTCAGCAACTGGCCCGAAGACCGCAGGCCGCGGGCGACGATCCTCGGGTATTTCCAGAAAGTCATCGATCAAACCAACGCGGCAGGTGGACCGCCGGTCCGGTTCATCGATTTCGGCGTGCAGAAAGCCGAGCACGGCTATGGCGCCAACTGGCACCCCAGCGTGAAGACTCATGAACTCATGGCTACGAAACTGACCGGCGTGCTGAAAACGGACCTCGGTTGGTGAGATTGAAGATGAGCACCAATCGCGCCCCGACTCGATCGGAGTTGGGCGGAAAATCTCCATGATGTCCGTCCAGCAATTACCGGCGAACGACGCGGCGCAACCGGCGGCCAAGACCTGGCATTGCGGCACGCTGACCTACACGAAGGCGGGGATCATCACGCTGTTCACCTTCCTGCTGTTCGGGAGTTTCTCGTTCAACCTGATGATGACGGTGGTGCCGAGCATCCTGCCGCTGAAACTCAAGAGTCTGGGAGCTTCCGACGTTTTGATCGGCATGCTGCTCACCAGCATTTTTCCGATGTTCGGCTTGGTGATCTCGCCGTATCTGAGTTTCAAGAGCGACTACCTGAGAACGCGGTGGGGCCGCCGCAAGCCGTTCTTTGTTTTCACGCTGCCGTTTGTCACGCTGAGCATCCTGCTGCTGGCGTTTTCCGAGGACATCGCGCGCCTTCTGCAAGGCTCGGGGTTTCTGGAAAATCTTTCGCCGACGGCGGCGGTGATCGGCGTGATGAGCGTGTGCATTGTGGCGTTCCAGTTTGCCGACGTGGTGATCGCCTCGGTCTACAACTACATCTTCAACGACACGGTGCCGGTGGCGCTGACCGGGCGCTTTTTCGGTCTCATGCAGATGGTCGGGGCGGCGAAGGGCTTCCTCTACAATTATTTCATCTTCAAATACGCCGAGAGCCACATGAAGGAGATCTTCATCGTCACGGCGCTGGTGTATTTCGTGGGGATCGGGCTGCTGTGCGTCTTTGTGAAGGAAGGCGAATATCCGCCCGTCACCGAAAAGGAGAAGGTCAACACGCGGGGTTTCTCAGGGTTCAAGACGTTCTTCCGTGAGAGCTTTTCCCATAAGTTTTATTGGACGAAATTCGTCTATTCGATGTCGCCCGCGTTCGGTGCGGCACTCTGGCCGTTCAACCTTTTTTATTACAAGGAAATGGGTCTGCCGCTGGATTACATCGGCAAGGCGGCGGCGGTCACCTCGCTGGCGGGCATGATCGCGGCTTACTTTGCCTCCGTCTACATCGACCGCTGGCATCCGCTGCGTATCCTTGCGTATTCAGGTGTGTTCGCCGCCACGCTTTCGGTGGCCAACTGGATCTGGCTTTTCGTGACGGTGCCTCCGCTGGCGTTCTTTTGGCTGAACATGCTGGGCGGAGGATTGATCGGTGTCTTTCACAGCGCGCTGTGCACGGTGGCCGCCGTGCCATTCGACATGCGTCTGCAGCCCAAGTCGCGTTACGGACAATTCTGTTCCGCGCAGTCCATCGTGACGAACATCTGCAAGATGATCGCGGGCGCGGCGGCGGGTTATTTTTTCTATTTCATCAAGACGCAGTTTTTCCCGGGATCGGACTATGCCTACCGGTTCAATTTCGTGTGGTCGGCGGCGGCCAGCATCGTGATGGGTTTCGTGATCTGCAGTCTCTACCGCCAGTGGCAGGCACTCGGCGGCGACCGGGGATTCAATCCGCCGGCACCTTGGGAGGAGAAGGGCTACGAGGAGATGGAACGGCCCTCGTTCGTGGGCACGCAGGTTCGCTGGCTCAACCATGCGTTGGGCATGACGAATGTCATGATGTTCAGCACGGTGGCCTTCATGATTTGGGTGACCTACTGGCTGTGGCACATCGACTGGACCACGACCTTCGAGGTATATCTGTTCGCGCTGATTCCGGTCTCGGTGCTGCTCTATCTCTGGTGGGTGAAAATTGAGCGTGCGATCAAGGCCGACGTGGTCCGTTGTGCGGCGGGCGAGCCGGTCAAAGACGGCATTCCGCATCACGGCATCTTTTTTGTGAAAGCCTGCGTGCTGCTGCTCGGCATGCCGGTGAAGATCGGACTGATGGTCGTGGCGATCCGCGAAGGACTGCACACCGGCGTGATTGTCTTCGGCATCGGCGCGCAGATTGCCGACCTCGGCGTGATCCTGGCGGTGCTGATCCTGCGCCGGCTGGAGCGCGGCAACGATCCGATGCTGGACTATGACGGCCGAAAGGCGGTCTAAGCCGGGCCTCTTCGGTTGAGCGAGCGTGGCGTCGCGCAGGCCGGTCTGCTTGATTCGGATACCACGCTTGGCACTGAAGTGCATGGCCCTATGCAAAATACTGCGCGGAGGCGAATGGCTGAAAAAAAGAAACCGCAGCCGGTGAGGGCTGCGGTTCGCGGTGTCGAGGAAGTGGCCAGGGAATAACATTCCCGTCGCCGTGCGACGGACGTCAGCTCTTGCGGCGGGAAGCGCGGGTGGCGAGGGCGAGCGAGGCGAGTCCGAGCAATGCGGCGTAGGTCGAAGGCTCGGGGATGGTGCCGACGGTGATGGAGCCGATGCCGTTGGTGAAATAATCGCCAAAGCCCGCGGAGACGAGATCGGCATAGTCGTATTCACCTGCGGTCAATGTGGTGCCGGCGATGCTGAGGAGGCCGACGGTGATGTCCTGATCAAGAGTGACGATGATGGATGAAGCGTTGCCGGCATTGTTGGCCAACGTGAGGGCGCCGGTGGTCGTCCAGTCGAAGTCCGCGTCGAAGCGGCTCCAAGCGTCGAGGGTAACGCTGGTGTTGATGCCGAGGGAACCGGCGGTGGTGGCCTTGATGGTGGAGATCACGTCGGAGCTGTTGCTCACGGTGGCGGTGACGCCGTCCACCACCATGCTGGCCGAGCCGCCCGCCCGCCAAGTGCCGGCGAAGGTGTTGCCCGCATTGGAGAGAGTGAAGTCACCGTTGCGGAGAAAGTGCGCGGTCGCGCCAGTTCCGCCGCTGATCAACGTGGTGAAGGTGATGTTGCGCTTGTCTCCGGTCGTTGCATTGGTGCCGCTGGATTTTAAAAAGGTGGAGCCGGTGCCGAGCTGCATCGTTCCCGCGAGAGTATGAGTGGTCGTGCTTCTGGCGTTCACAATGAGGGACCCGGCGCTCGTGACGATGTTGGCGGTGTGGGTGGCGTTGACGCCGGTGGTGGTGCTCTGAAGGTTGAGCTGGCCTAAAAGGGACAAGGTTCCTCCGCCGAACGTGCTGCCGGTGGTGGCGTCCGTGCGGAGAACGTGACCGTTGGAGACGATGTAGGTATTGCCGCCAGTCGGAACTCCGGAGGGCGTCCAGGCCGCTGCGGTGTTCCAGGTGGTGCCTGAGTTGCTGTAGGTGAAGTCGTCGGCGGAGGCGGCGGTGGCCAGACAGAGTGCGACGAACGAGGATGTGAGAACGCCGGAGCGGAGGAGGAGCGGGGAACGAGTATGCATAATAATAAACGGGTGGGGGGACGCTTCAGAAGTTAGGCATCCGCCTGATGCGAGGGGAGTCGTCGTTAATGCATATTGATGCGTTGGCGTGTTCGGATCCGCGTGAAAGACCCGGCTCAAGGCCGTATCGTCTTGTCGGAAGCCGGCAGCCCCGCCTTGGGTGGAGTCATCGCCAGCTCCTCGAAAAGCGCGGCGATGCGAGGTGCGTCGGCAGGGTCGTTGAGTTCCGAGGTATAGCGGCGGTTGGGGGCGTCGGGTTCATCGCGCCAGGCATTGCGGCCGATCTGGTCGATGTGGTTCGAGCCTCGATCCACGACCTTGAAATACGGGTCGAAACCACGCACGGCCACCAGCACCGAGATGGAGTCAGCCGAGTGCCGGACGGCACCCACGTTGGCCTTTCCGAGGTAACTGCGATAGGCAAGACTCACCGGCCAGACTTGCGGATCAAGCTTCACGATCCTGCGACCGATGGACATCGATTCGGCGAACTCGCCGCCTCCGGTGTAGGTGAGCATCGTGGGCCAGCGGTCGTTCACCTCGCGCGTCGATTCGGGGTCGGTGCGAAAGTTGCCCCACTTGCCGTTGCCGGGTTTCGTCTCGGCGGGATAACGGCTGCCCATGCAGACGTAGTGCGCGACTTTGGCCGCGACCAGATCCGTCCCGGCAAGCGGACTGTTGGCATCGGGCTTCGTGTCCAGCAGCGCCGCAAGGTTAGTGAGGTCGCCGACGCTCACGATCGTCACATCGGGGCCTTTTCGTTTTGCCAGCAGGCGCCGGTAAAGCGCGGCCGCGTCGATCTTCTCGTGCTTTTCAAAAAAGTCTTGGGGGAACGCTTCGGAGACCTCCTGTGCAAAAAGGCTGTCCTGCCGAACACCGCGCTTGCCCGAAACCAGTCCGATCGGCAGGTCGGCGCGTCCGTAGTCCCGAGACCATCACGGCGAGCAGCTCGATTTCACCGCGGTCCGCCATGACATGAAGCTGTGCCAGGGCGGCCACATCATCGACGTCGGAATCCATATCGGTGTCGAAGATCACCGGCAGGGGGGCGGCAATCGCGCGCGCGGTCAGAAGAGAGGCAAGGAGGAGGCAGGAGAGTTTGATCATGGGGTAACCCGGGGTGCTCATCGGCGAGGCATTGTCTTGCGGGGGGACGAAAGGCGCAAAGTCCCGGGCCGTGCATATTGATGCGGAGGCGTCCGTGGCGGGGCGTCGGTTTGAACGACGGGCGTTTTGGGGGAAACCCCGCATCAATATGCGTGCGGATGGACTTTCGCCGGGTGGTTTCCGTGCCCATGAATCGGATGCGATCCCCCGCATCCCTTCCGTCCCGTCAAGGCCCGCTCATTCGGACTTTGGCGGAGGCGACCTGCCACCTTTTGCTTTCATGATTTTACGCTGCCTCCCTTCCTGTTTCGGTTTTTGGTTTTACGCCATTGTGATTCGCGACGGTCGATGCCAGCACAGACTGGCATATCGCCTGCGGCGGTTGACGTGAGTCGATCGCCCCTGCCCATGAGCGCTCCTTCAGTTTTACCCCCGTTCGCAGCCCGGTCCCGATCGGGATTCGCCCTGCTCATCACGATCACGCTGCTGGCGTTTTTGGTGCTGCTGCTGGTATCGCTTGCTTCGCTCACGCGGGTGGAAACGCAGGTGGCGTCGAACAATCAACAGGTTGCCCAAGCCCGGCAGAATGCACTGATGGCGCTGAACATCGCGCTCGGCGAGTTGCAGAAATACGCGGGCCCGGATCAGCGCACCACCGCGCGGTCCGACATGGACGCGGCGTTGGTCAACACCTCCGTGAAAAGCGGACGCTGGGTCGGCGTTTACGGCAGCGGGGTTTCGGCAAATTACGCGGACGCCCCCTCGGTCGTCGCCGCCAAGATCGCGGCGGATGCGGCTTCCGGGCCGGACAACGGCTCGCAGGCGCGGTTGCTCAACTGGCTGGTGAGCGGCAACGAGGGCACGGCGTTTGATCCAGGTTCCGCCGTGGCCGCCGACGGACATATCACCGCGGCTCCTCCGTCGTTTGCTTTCACGCCTGCTGATCCCGTCGCCAACATTGCCGGCGGCGCTCCGACCGTGGCGGGGAACGAAGCGCGTTTGCTGGTGGGCCCGGGCACGGTTGGCACGGCGGTCAATGATTACGTCGCAGCCCCCCTGGTGAATATCGAGGCCGCCGCCGGGCAGGTTCCCGGCCTGTCCGGTGCGGCAACCATCGGGCGTTACGCCTGGTGGGTGGGCGACGAAAACACCAAGGCGCGCATCAATCTGCCGCTGACCCAGGACACCGCGCGACTTCCCCAGGCGTTCGTCAACGCGTCGCGCGCGGCGGTCGAGTTGATGGATGGGGTGAACATCGAGGGTGCCGCCGCCACCGCCCCGGCCGACGCCGCAGCCCACCGCCTGACCAGTTATAATCCGGCCACCCCCGCGAGTGCGGATGCGATTCCCCGCTTACTGAACACAAATCAATTGGACATGTTGGGCACGAACGCCGCGTCCGCGACCGCGCTCACCGCCGCGCGCAAATACCGGTTTCATGATCTCACGGCCGCGTCTTCGTCGGTTCTCTCGGATACGTATGCGGGCGGATTGAAAAAGGATTTGTCCGCGCTTCTGGCCACGGGTGCGGCCAGTCCCGCCGCCACGGACTTTCTTTTTGTTCCGGAACCCGAAGGGATATCACCCATCACCACGCGGGCCAGCACCAACACCTATGGTGTGCCGACCTGGGGCTTGTTGCGCTCGTTTGCCACCACGAGGGTTCCGGCGGCGGCACGCATCAAGGATCCCCGCCTGCCTTCCGACATTGAGACGGGTATCTCGCCTGTGCTCACGAATGCCTCCGTGGGATTCCAATACATGGCCGATGACAATGTCGTGGGCACGCCGATACGTCTGGCGCTGTTCCCTCTCGCGGTGCTTTGGAACCCCTACACGTTTACGCTGAAGGGGGCGAAATATGAATTCGGGGTGGTTCGACGTTATACCGGACAACTGCAGTTGCAGGCGGTCCTCCCCGGTTCGACCGCAGAAAATCCCCGTGTAAGGATAAAGGAGACACGCAATTTCCAGCGTGGGGGCGGCTTGGTGACGGGTGGGGCGGCTCCGATCGGCGTGGATCCCGATGTGCCGGGTTCCGGTTACGCCGACGTCGAAGACGATACCGTGGGCACGACCGATCCCGCGAGCAACGCCTACGTGCGCTTCGTGATCGACGCAAGTGACGTGGATCTGGCTCCGGGCCAGAGCGTGGTATTCACGCTGCCTTACGGCAACCATACCTATTCCGCGCCGGACAGCGGGTCGCCGACCAATGAGCTCAGGCGCGGCCTGCGCACCATTACTTACGCGGCGATGCCCTCTGCCTGCAGCATTGGCCCCGATGAGCTCAATTATCGCGTGACGAGCAATGGCTCCGGCAACCTGACTTCCGCCCTTCCGCGCACGATGTTCTCGCCCGGCAATCTTAACGCCAACTTCACCGCCGGCGAGGTGGATGCCTACCTCGGCGCAGTCGCTGCCGTTGGTCCGGACGGTTTCGGGCTGGAGCCGGGCGGCAAAGGGATACCCAAGCCGTGGTATCAGTCGATCAGCCGTTCTGTCAGCGGAGGCAGCAGCACGTCCACGATCATGAAGGACGGAATTACCTTCCCTTCGGTCCCCACAAACGGACTCGAACCGCTTATTGCGGTTCGAGTCCGTTTTTCCGGCAGTGCCACGCGTTGGATCGCCCAAAATAACCTGCGGGCTCCGTTGCAAACGCGGTTGCCGCTCGACGAAGGCGTCGTGCCGGGAATCGCCGGCGCCACGGTCGGAGGCAGCTGGCAAGGCTACACTGCCGCGGTGGGCTCCGACCTCGTCTCGTCGGGAGTATCTCTGGATGCGAATACGGCGGTGAGCGACACGACTCTTTTCGAATATCTGCCCGACGACTTGCCGCTCATGTCGCTGGGGCAGTTGCAACATGCCAATCTCTCGAAAATCAGCACCTATCCATCCTATCCGCTGGGCAACAGTCTGGTTGATTATCATTTCCGGGATTCGGTTGATCCGGCGGGCCCGACCAATCCGCCCTATCTTGCGCACGACTATATCGCCTCCTTGGTGCGCACCGATGGCAGGGTGCTGTCGTCCCCCACCAACTCCAATGCGCCGAGTCAGCTGATCACCGCCTATTACGACATGTCCTACCTGCTGAACCGCGCGTTGTGGGACCGTTACTTTGTGTCAACCGTGCCTCATGTCGGCACGGGCAAGATCTCGGATGTGCCGGGTTCCGTTCCTCCGATTCTGCCCAACGACCGGCGTGTGCGTCAGGCCGGCGCCCAAGACGCGGATTTGCTCGACGCCGACAAGGCTGCGGCCGGCCTGATGGCGGCGGGCGGCTTCAACATCAACTCCACCTCCGAGCAGGCGTGGCGCGCCGTCCTCGGTGGTATCAACCAGCTCGCTTATAATCCCGCCAACGGGTCGGGCGGGTCGGCGCTGGGAGCCGCGCTGCCTCGTTTTGCCAGGCCGACATCCACGGCGGTCGCCGCGAGCCAGCCCTGGCAGGGCTACCGGCAGCTCAGCGACGTGCAGATCGCCCAGCTTGCACGCAACATCGTCGCCGAGATTCGCAATCGCGGGCCGTTCGTTTCCATGGGCGACTTCATCAATCGCCGCCTGCGAGACAATGACGACACCACTTCGGTTACGCTTAATGCGGATGAGCGGTTCAAGGGACCGATCCAGAATGCGATCGACGCCGCCGGCACGTTGACGGGTTCCAACCGCATGACCGGCGCGACGGGCATCAATGTCGGAACGACCAACGCCGTGAGCGCCGCGGCGCCCTTCACCACGCAGAACCAGTCACACTCCGCCAATACCAAGTGGGCCTACACGGATATCAGTCTGATGCGTGGAGGTCCGGCCGCGGTGGCGCCCTACAGCACGCGTTCGGCATTTGCGCCGCAGTTTCTCACGCAGGCAGACGTGCTCTCGGCCATCGGCGACGGGCTTTCGGCGCGCTCCGATACGTTTGTCATCCGCACCTGCGGTGAGTCGGTCAACCCTTTGCTGACTTCCGCCGACGCCGGCTATGTAACGGGTCGCGCCTGGTGCGAGGCGGTGGTCCAGCGGGTGGTCGAGCCTGTCGTGCGCAAGAACTCCAATCCCTCTTCCGCCGACTACAACGAACCCGCCGGATCTTCCGGCGGGCAGATCGATTTTGGCCGCCGGTTTAAGGTCATCTCCTTCCGATGGCTTGGCGCAACGGACATATGAAAACCTTCTTTTATCGTGTTCTGGTGCTGGTGATCACGGCGATGTCTTCGGCGTCGGTTTTGCCTGCGCAGTCTGACAGGGCTGAACCTCCTGTCCTGTTTCGAACCCTCGCCCTGGGCGAGTCGATCGATGGCGTCTTTTACGAGGTGCGCCCGGGAAAGGCGGTCGCACTGAGCGCGGCCCGGGGCGGTTTTTCCGCCGCCTACGAAAGTCCGGAGGGGGGGCGCGTGCAGATTTACCGGGAGGTTCCTCCGATCCCGCCCGAAACCAAGCCCCGCCGGGTGCCTGTGGCGGAAGCCCAGCTCGGCAAGGGTGGGCCCTGGCTTTTGATGCTGGTTACCTCGCCTGATAGCCGGTCTGGCGAGCCTAAGCGCATTCAGGCGGTCGCGGTGGATGATTCGTGGGACGTGCATCCCGTGAAGACGATCCGGGTCATCAATTATTTGAGATGGCGTGCCCGCGCGGCCGTGAAGATAGGCGGGTCTGCGGTTGAGGTGCCTGCCGGGCAGTCGCAAATTTTTTCATATCCAGGGGAGAGCGAAGAGTCCTGGGTGCAGGTGGCTGTTCTGGAGGATGAGGGCTGGGTGATGCGGGCCAGCGAACCGAAGGCAACTTTTGCGAAAACACGCTCCACGCTGATCTTGTCGCACGTGCCCCCGACGCGGGAAGAACCGACTCCGCGGGGAGTCGTCATCAGCAGCCTCATCGAGATTGCGCCAAAGCCGCCCGCCGGGCCAGTGACGGTCGCCCAATCGGGTCGTCGCTGAGTCGTCCCATGGAGGCGCTTTGATGACGAGTCGTGGGTTCACGTGGCGGTGCTGGAGGAAAACGGCCGGGTTCCGAGGTGTAGCGGATCCAAGGCGACGATCGCGAAAACGCGTGCGACCATGATCCCGGCGGATATGCCGCCGACGGCCGAGGATGCCGATCCGCGGGCCGTGGCGACAGCCTTCCTTCCAGTGGTTTAGTTTTCGACGAGGCGGGCGCGTCCCCAGGCGCCGCGGTCGCCGGAATTTTTACCGGTGCCGCTCCAGACGAGTTGTTGCAGGCGGAATTCGCCGTCGTCGCTGTTGTCGATCGCCACGTCGAACAGGAGTTCCATCCCGGTCTTCGGTTCAAAACCGAGCACCGACCATGGCAGGCGCACTTGCAACGTGTAGCCGTCGCCGGCCACGTCCTTCACGACGACCACGGAGCACTCCTTGCCGGCGTCGGGGTGATCGACGACAAACACGCCGGGGGTTGCGCCCGCGCCGATCAGGATTTGGCGGTCGCTGAACTGAAGACTGCCGCCCTCGCCAGGATTTTTCGATCCGATGAACAACTCGATGGCATCCGCGGACCAGTAGGATTTGGGTTCCTTGTCGTTTTTACCGGGGGTGGGATCTTTGACTTGAATGAGGAAGTGAAGGGCCTGCGAGTCCCGGCAGAGACGGAAGGCGCCGCCGAGTTTCGGGTTGGGATTGCCGATCATGACGCGGCTGGCGCCGATGGGTTCGGCGGGGCGCCCGGGCCAGTTCGTGGTGGAGCCGTCGAGCTGGAGCCCGGGGAGCGCCGGTGGGATTGCGACGATCCTGGCGGGGCCGGCGCCCCGGCCGGAAAAACGAGGATCGTCGAAGCTGAAGGGCATTTCCTTGCCCAGGATGACGTCGTAGATGCGGGCGTGGGTGGTGCGGGCGGCGTCGACGAGCGGCAGGTAGGGGCGGTCGGTCACGTCAACGAAGCCGGTGTTGTTGCCCTCGCCGTTGAAGCCCTCGAAGAAGCGGCCGGTGATGGACTGGTCGGTGTAGATGAACCACTGCGAGCCGACGACGTAGCCGGTGGCGGCGGATTGCTCGACGTAGTTGCGATAGCCGAGGCCGCGCTCGGCCTGGTTCTTCACTTCCTTGCCGCCGCCGAGGCCCTGTTCGGTGGAGCTGTAATACCACTCGCTGAGGAGCATCGGGCGTCTGCCGCTCCAGTTGTAGATCTTTTCGAGGAAGTCTTTTTCGATGCCGTAGGTGTAGTAGTTGACGCTGACGACATCGAGATACCTGCCGCCGATGCGCACGGCGTCCTCGTTGTTGGCGGTGTGGGGCGTCCAGCGGCTGCCGATGAGGAGGTGGTTGGGATCGTGTTTTTTGAAGGTCCGGTGGATCAGGCTGTAGTAGGTTTCCAAATACAGTTGGTAGAAGGCGCGCATGTCGGCGGCGGCGGCATCGGTCTGGATGAAAAGCGGTTCTTCCCCGAGTTCGTCGAAACGGGTGAACGGCCTGGCGGGAGTCCAGGCGGCGTTGAACTTCGCGATGTCGCCGTATCTGGCGCGCAGCGTCTCGACGAGCTTTGCCTTGGCGGCGACCTTGCTGGCCTTGTAGGCGGGAATGAGCTTGGGCAGGTTTTCGAAGTGTTGCTCGTTGCCGAGGAAGTAGCCGATGAGGAGCGGGTCGCCGGCGTTTTTTGCGATGGATCCGGCGAAGGCTTTGTCAAGGGCCTCCGCTACTCCCGGTGCGAAGGGATCCATGATCTCGGCGGCGCCGATTTTGTCGGGGAGGTGAACGACGCCTTGCGACTTGCCGTCGGGGAGGAAGGCGACCGTGGGGAAATTGAGTTCGCGCATCGTTCGCGAGTAATTGCCGAAGGCGCCGGCGCTGTTGAAGCCCCAGGCGCGGAGGCGTTCGACGGCCTGGCCGGTCCACTCATCGTAGGAGTAGGGTTTGCCGTGTTTGCGAATCCAGTTGGCGATCTGGAAGGAGAAGATGCCCCAGTCGGGCCGGCGGTCGCGCCAGGCGGTGATCCAGGCGGGATCCTGGGTGTCGGGAACCCATTCGTAGATTTTTTCGCGGCCCCTGACGGTGGTGAAGTCATCGGTGTTGGCGATGCCGCAGACGCCGAGCTGGAAGAAGGCGTTGCCCTCGGGGGTGACGAGAACGTGGCGGTCCTTGCCGATCAGGGCGGTGTGGAAGAACCCAGTCGCCTTCAGTCCGAGTTTTTCGCCGCTGCCGGCGAGGCCGCCGAACTTGTCGAGCGCGGGACCCCGATAGGTGCCAAGGGCGGCCTGTTGAGCGGTGATGTCGGCCTTGAGTTCATCCTCGGATCGGACCTTGCCGGGGTAGTCCTTGCGGGCGGACTGGCCGAAGCGGTCGACAAGGAACTTGCGCCCGGGGGCAGCGCCGCCGGCGGAGGGCGCGGGGGCGAGCGGGGAGATTTTGAAGGAAAAACCCGTCCGGTCGGGGTAGCGTTTGAGGTCGTAGCGATAGATCCAGGCGAAGACGGGCCAGTCCCACGTGCGGTTGTCCTGAAGTTGTTGATACGCGGCGGGGACGGTGAAGCGGATGGCTTCGCCGAGCGAATGGATGATGTCGAGGTGACCGGCGTCACCGTGGGCGAGAAACTGGCCGGCCTTGGCGACGGGAAACTCGCCGGACTTCTCCCCGAGGGCGAAGCGCCCGCCTTGATTCAGGTTGATGGGAAAGAGGGTGGTGAATTTGAGGATGGCGGCGTCTTCTGGGGCGTTGTCGAAACCATAGGTGACGGAATTTTCGGCTGCGGACACGGCGATCCTGAGGACGAAGCCGTTGGGGTAGGTGGCCCGTGCGCCGCCGTGACCGTCGAGGGCAAAGGTGGGTTTGAGTTCCTTTTTGTCGGCGGTGTCGAGGGACGGCGGCGGCAAGGTGAAGCGACCGAGCGTGCCGGCATTCACGACCGCGCCCTCGTCGGAGAGCGAGAGTTCGACGATCTGCGCGGGAAGGGACCGGACGACGCAGAGACTGAGGAGGAGGAGCAGGGCACGTTTCATGGGGCAAGGGGAGGACACGCAGGCGCTTTATGATCTATAAAGATAAAAAAAGCGCGGGCGTTTTTTCTCTTCGGCAATGGCAGTCTCGGGCGTCCGGCGTGGACGGCACTGGTCGATGAGTCCCGGTCCGATCAAAGCCGTGCAGGTGGAGTTCATGCTCGCGATGGAGCGTGCCGGCCCGGAGGAGGATCAGGGCAGGAGTTTGGCGCGCTGGGCGAACTGAATGTCGTAGATCGAACCGGCGACGGGCTGGCCGGTGAGTTCGAAGAGGACGCGACCGGAGACGGGGCCGACTTGGAGTTCGGAGGTGGTGATGGCGGCGCCTTGAGTGGTGGAGGGAAAACGGGAATAGCCGTCCTGCACGCGGACGCCGTCGGGACCGCCGGCGGAGTGGGCGCCGACGACAATGCCAAATTCCGCGGGAGTCACGCCGATCAGGTTGCGACGGAGATCGTGGCCGGTGGAGCTCCGGGTGTTGTAGCCGGCGCTCTCGTAGTTCCAGACGACGGCCCAGCCGCAGGTTTCGTAGGCGTCGCCGCTCAGCGTGCCGCGGTTGACCATGAGGAGACCGGAGTCCTTCGAATAATGATTATCCCAGAGGAGGGCGTAGGCGTATTTCAGGTGGGTGTCGTCCACGCACTCGCCGGTGGTGATGTCGGTGTTGAAGCGCGAGTCGAGGGACTTGCAGCCCTTGATGACGATGTTGCTGGTCTGCGGTGCGGCGGTGGTGAAGCCGTGGCGCGTCTGGCGGGCGGTGCAGTTTTTGTAGAGGAGGTTCTGGCCTTTGATGTAGAAGCCGTAGCCGGAGCCGCCGCCGCCACTGTTGCGCGCGTTGGAGGCGATGCAGTTGAGGAAGGTGACGTTGATGGCGTGCGAAGTCATGAACGCCTGGGTGCGAAAGGACGCGATCTCGACGTTTTTGAAGAGACCATGGTGAAGTCCCTTGATGGCGACGGTGGTGCCGATGTCCGACTCGGGCACGGTCACGCCTTCCTCGGGGGCGGCGGTGAAGATGAGATCTTGGAGTCCGCAGTTGCGGAGGAGTTCGGTTTGCAGCGGTGAGACGGTGACGGGCATCTCGGCCGGATCGAGGTCGCGGGGGATGGGAACATCGAGGAGGAGAGCGGCGTCTTTTTTTGATACGATGCGACGAAGGAAAGTGAAGGCGTTGCTGGCATCGGTGAACTTGGGCTGGCTGTCGGAATCGTAGTTGGTCCAGCGGAGCGCGCGGGGGGCCTTGGCGGGATTGAAGGCGTTTTGGCGGACGAATTTTTCCGACATGATCTGACGGATGACGATTTGGTCGCCGGTGCTGAACACGGCGGCGTTGGCGACGGTGAGCGTGCGTGTGCCGAGGGCGGCGGGCGCTTTCACGGTGGTGCCGGTGGCGCGGGCGTAGTGCCACGAGGCGCTTTCGGGCTTTTGGAAATTGACGACGCCGGTGCCGAACGCGGCGTTCTGTCGGTCGGCGACGGAACCGGCGGCGTGATAGGAGGCGTCCACCTGGAGCGTGGTGCGGCCGAGGCCGGCGCCCTTGATCACAGTGTTGTCGGTGGTGACGTTGACGGAGTTTCCACCGGAACCGATGCGGAAGGAGCCGGCGGGGATGAGCACGGTGCCGCCGGAGGGAAGGGCGGCGAGGGCGGCGTTGAGTTTGTCGGTGATGTCTTCGTTGGCCGCGGCGGAGATGGTTTGGGTGGCGGCGGGAATGCCGGTGAAGTCCTCGCGTTCGCCGTAGTGGTAGCCGGCGTAGGAGAAATCGAAGGCGCCGGCGTTCCAGGTTTTCCCGCCGACGGTGAGCGTGGGGAACGACCAGGAGCCGTCGGTTTTTTTGACGAGCAGTTGGGAGTTGGCGGCGAAGAGCCCGCTCCCGAGGGCGAGCAAGGCGATCAGTCCGGGACGGATGAAAGCGGTGAGGGCGGAGGACGGGAGCGGGCGGGTGTTCATGGGCGGAGACGGAGCGGGCGCGCACGAGGCGCGCCCCTACGGGGATTTACGGGAGGAGCCTGGCGCGTTGGGCGAACTGGATGTCGTAGAGCGATTCGGCGACGGGCTGGGTGGCGAGTTCGAAGAGCACGCGGTTGGATTGGGATCCGACCTGAAGCGTTGGAGTGGTGATATTGATGCCCCAATCGGCGGCGCTTTGCGTGGTATTTTCACGGGTGTAACCGTCTTTGATACGGATGCCGGCGGGGCCCTGGCCGGCGTGGGCGCCGATCACCAGGCCGAACTCGGCGGGCGTGACGCCGAGGAGGTTGTGGCGAAGATCTTTGCCGTGGGTGTCGTAGGTGTTGAAGCCCTCGTTTTCGTAGTTCCACACGATGCTCCAGCCGCAGGTGGCGTAGGCGCGGGGGCTGAGTTCGCGACGGTTGACGAGCAGCAGGCCGGCCTCGTTGGAGTAGTGGTTGTCCCAGAGAATGCCGTGGGCGAACTGGAGGTGGGAGTCGTCCACCGACTCGCCGCCGGTCGTGACGCTGGTGTGAAAGCGGTAGTCGATCGAGGAGCAGTTTTTGATGACGATATTGCACGTCTGCGAAGCGGCGGTGGTGTAGCCGTGGCGGACGTTGATCGCGTTGCAGTTTTTATAGAGGAGGTTCTGACCCTTGATGTAGAAACCGTAGCCGGAGCCGCCGCCGCCGCAGTTGAGGGCGTTGGCGGTGGTGCAGCCGAGGAACGACGTGTTGACCGCGTAGGTGGTGGCGAAGCCGAGGCTGCGGAAGCTGTCGATGTCCACGTTCTTGAAAAGACCGTTGAGAACGCCGGTCACCATGACGGTGCAGCCGAGCGAGTCCTCGGGATTGGCGACGCCGTCTTCGGCATCGGCGGTGAGCGTGAGATCCTGGAGCCCGCTGTTGTTGAGAAAAGTCGATGGAGCGCGGGGTGTCACCGTGATCATCGCGTTGGCGGGATTGAGCTCGTGCGGAATCGGCGCGTCGAGGGTGAGAACGTTGCCCGAGCGGGAGAGAATCCGGCGATAGTAGCAGAAGGAGTAGCTCGGATCGGAGAATAGCGGGACATTGGCCGCGTCGTAGTTGGTCCAGCGAAGCGGCTTCGGGGCGTAGGAGGAATTGCTGGCGTAGGCGGAAACGAACGAAGACCACATGATCTGGCGGATCACGATGCCGGTGGCGCTGGCGAGTTTGTTGTAGGGATCGGAGACGGTGAGCGTGCGTGCGCCGAGGGGAACGGTGGCGGAGGCGGTGGC
Organism: Rariglobus sp.; assembly: GCA_029266495.1. Classification (GTDB taxonomy): domain Bacteria; phylum Verrucomicrobiota; class Verrucomicrobiia; order Opitutales; family Opitutaceae; genus Rariglobus. The sequence goes on from JAQSWS010000018.1 coordinate 60,284, forward strand.
GACGTTGGGTTGGATGCTGCCGTAGAACCAACCGCCGCTGTCGGCCTTGTAGAAGTTGATCACACCGCTGGCGAACGTGGCTTCCTGGCGATCGGCCACGGCGGTCGCGGTGTGGTAGGTGGCGTCGACTTTCAACGTGGTGACGCCCATGCCGGCGCCTTTGATGACCGTGTTGTCGGTGGTGACGCTGATGGCCTTGCCGGTCTTGCCGGCGCCGATGCGGAACGTGCCGGCGGGAATGATCACGGTGCCGCCGGAGGGCAGGGCGGCGAGGGCGGCGTTGATCTTGTCGGTGATGTCCTCGTTGGCGACGGCGGAGATCGTCTGCGTGGAGGCGGGCACGCCGGTGAACTCCTCGCGTTCGCCATATTGGTAACCAGCGTAGGAGAAGTCGTAGGTGCCGGCGTTCCAGGATTTGCCGCCGACGGAGAGCGTGTTGAATTGCCAGACACCGCCCACCTTGGAGAGCAGTTGCGAAGGCGAGCCCTGGCGGGTGACGACGACGTTGTCTACGTAGAGGGGAGTGAGGTTGCCGCCGATGCGGAAGCTGAGCCTGGCGTCGGAGATGTTGGCCCCCGAATGCGTGTAGATGATCGTGGTGCGCGCGGAGGCGGTGCCGACGTTCACGCCGTAGGTGCCGCCGAAGATGGTCGCGGTGTTGCGCAGCAGGACGTCGATGGGCTTGGCGGCGTCGGCGCGGGCGTCGAACGCGATCGTGTAGGTGACTCCGCTGACCAACGGCTGGCCGAGAAGCTGGTCGAGGTTGACGGCGGATTTGGAGGAACCGCCGTTGGTGATGAGCACGCGGCCCCAGCCGGCGCTGTTGTCGAGGGTGGCGGCGGCGCCGGTGGCGAGCTTGAGCGACCAGGGATCGGTGCCGCTGATAAAGTTATCGTTGACGATCGCGTTGATGGCGCGAGCAGGCACGGAGGTGAAGACGGCGGACAACGTCAGTGCCATCACAGCACGACGGAGGGGGTGGCGGGGTTTTGTATTCATGGGGTAATGCCGTGGCAAAATGACATGGCAAAGCGGGGCGCCGGCGGTCAGGCCGGCGAAAAGGGGGGAACCGGGGGTGGAGGTCGCTCAGGTCGAGCGGTCGTAGAGTTCGGGCGTGATCAACGCTTCCAGCGGCTCGCCGCGCAGGTAGCGGTCGAGATTGTCCAGTGCGAGACGTCCGCACGCGGGGAGACGGTCATAGGTGGGGCCTCCGATGTGGGGGGAAAGTAATGCATTGGGTGTGACCACCGCGGGCGACTCCGGGCCGAGCGGTTCCTTGGCGACGACATCGAGGGCGACCTGGATGCGGCCGCTTTGCGCCTCGCGCAGCAGGGCGGGCTCGTCGACGAGCAGGCCTCGCCCGACGTTGACGAACACGGCGTCGTCGGGGAGCGCGGCGAGCACCGGGGTGTTGATGCTCGCGATGTTGTGCGGGGTGAGCGCCTCACATTCGAAAAACACTTCGCTCCGGGCGGCGAGTTCGGCGAGCGACTGGCAGGGGGTGACGCCGGCGTTTTCCATGAGTGCTGACGGCACACCGGAGGAGAACGCGCAGATACGGACGTTGAAGGGCTGGAGCAGGCGAATAAGGGAGCGGGCGACATGCCCGAAACCGTGCACGCCCACGCGGCGGCCGATCAGCGTGCGCGTCTGGAGCCGCACGGTCGAGTTGCGCCAGGGAATGGCCCGCGGTCCGGTGATGATCTGCTGCCAGGCCGGTTGCCGGCGCAGCGCGGCGAGAGCGAGCAGCAAGGCGTGTTCGGCCACGGTGTCTCCGGCGAGCGCACCCCAGTTGGTGAGCAGGCCGCCACGTTCGAGAAAGGCACGGGAGACGAGGGACCGCGCCGAGCCGGCCAGGTGGCAGACGTAGCGCAAGGCCGATCCGGCTTCGGCGAAGGCCGGAGGGATCGCGGGCGTGGACCAGCACGATACGATCACCGTGGGTTGAAACTCCTCAAGCAGCGCGAGCCATGCGACAGGTGTCAGCGAAGCGGTGGCGGGGCACCAGCGGACTTCGATGTCGTCCAGGTCGATGACGTTATTCGGGAAAAAATCGCCGCGTTCCTGTGCGTTGATCGCAAAGAGCACGCGCTCGGTGGAGTGCGTGGCTTTGCGACCGGAGGAAGCTGCGGGTGTCGCAAGGGTGTCCATTGCAGCGGTTCAAACGCCCTGGCGGCGGCGGAGGGCGACCACACCGAGCGCGAGCACGCCGGCGAGGGCGGCGTAGGTGGAGGGTTCGGGGACGGCAGTGTAGTCGATCTTGATGTTATCGAGCGTGTAGCTTGAACCCGCAGTGTTGGAGAACGCGAGGGTGTCGAAGCTGGTGGTCAGTCCTGCAGTATCGACGACGGTGGCCGTCTGGGTCGAACTGACGGAGTCACCGGTGAACACGCCCGTGTAGGAAAGACTCACCGAAACGGTTGAAATGTCAGTCCGGGTGATGGTCAGCGTTCCGGTATAGATGGAGCTGGCGGCAAAAGTCTTGAATGCGCCGCCCCCGGATGCGCCGAGCTGCACGTAGCCTGTTCCAATACTGCCTCCGATAAGAGTCGTGCTGGTGCCGCGTTCGTAGAAGCGAAGGATGTTGTTGCTGGCGGCAGCGGTATTCACGCCGCCCAAGTAGCCGGCGTAGCTGCCGGTAAACGCGGCGTTGCTGACCCCGAAGCTGTCGCCGGTCATGCGGGTGCCGGAGTTAAACAGTCCCGAGCGAAAGCCGGCGGCCGAGTTGCCCGTCGTGGCGAAGCTGACGTCGAAGGTGAGCTTGATGCTTTCGGTTACTCCGAGGCTCACCGGGCTGCCCGAGGCGGTGAAGTAGGTGAGGCCGGTCATGCCCGTGGTCGCCTGGTTGAGGGTTCCTCCGCTGGCGGTGAGGTTGCCGCTTGTTCCTGAAACGAACCATTGAGACGAGGTGGAGAGGGACTGGTTGGTGCGGTCGTTGTCCGCAAAAGTGTCGTTGAGCAGCGTGGTGACAGTTTGGGCGGAAAGCGGGAGGGCGAGGGCTCCGGAGAGGCAGAACAGGCGAAGGGCGGTGGTCATGGGGGCGGTTAGTTTTTAGCGGGTGCGGTGGTGGTGGAGAGCGATGCGGCGAGTTCGGCGGGGGTCACCGTGGGGATTTTGTTTTGGCTGACGTAGTCGACGATCTTGAGGAATTCGTCCCAGCGGGCGTCGTCCCACTTGTTGGGGTGGCCTTGAAGAATGAAGTAGCGGCGCCTGGCGGCGTGCTGGTTGTAGCCACTGATGAATTTTTCCGCGCTGGGGACGAAGAGCGGCTGTTCGAGATTCACCTTCCACACACGATCGAGGACGGTGATCTTGCCTGCTTCGCCGACGGCCTGGCCGCGGGCGTCGATCGGGGTTGGATAGAGCCAGACCTTGAGGGTGGGATCCTCGGTGAGGACGCGCACGGTGGCGTCAAGATCGGCGGGGGAGGCGGGCAGATTGCCGCCGCCGGGAGGGCCGTAGGTTTGAAACGCGAAGCCCAGCCGGGCCTGGGCGAGTTTCTGGGATTTGGCGAACCGCTCCTTTTGTTCTTCGTAGGAGCGGGCGGTGAATTCGGCGGCCTCCTTGTCGCCGACCGCGTGCACGGCGTGATCATAACCGTGGAAGAAGAACTCGACGAGGCCGGTGTCGTGCATTTCCCGCAACCAGGCGAAATAGGCGGGTTTGTCGCCTTCGAGGGAGTCGGCGATGACGCCGAGCGAGAGCTTGATCTGGCGTTCGCGAACCAGGGGCAGGAGCCGGCGCCAGCGCTCGGAAAGGTAGCCGCTCTGGTTGGTGCGCACATCGTCGAGCTTGAATACGACGGGCACGATGTGGGTCGGAGGCGGAGTGGGTGCCTGCGCAAACGAAGTGACGCAGCCGAGTGAGAGAACGAGGCAGGGAAGGATGCGCATGACGGGGCAAAACGGAATCAGGGAGCGGTGAGCGAGGTGAGTGCCGTGTCGGGGTCGAGCGTCGCCACATGACCATCGGCATACAGGTAACCGGCCTTGCCCGCGTGGCGCACGGGATCGCCGCTGGAGTAGCCGCCGAGGTTGGCGGTGCTGGGCGACCAGGAGCCGGAGACGTTGAGATAATAGGCAGCGCTGTCGCCGACGAGGATGGTGCGGGCGGGCTGGGGAATCAGCGCGGCCTTGAAGCGGAGGTCCCACACGTTGGCACCGGTGCCGAGGTTGGCGTTCATGCCATAACCCGCGGTGGTGGAAATGGTGCTCTTCCACCTGGGGTCGCTTTCATAGCGGGCGACGAACTCGGGGCAGAACACGTAGGAGTCACTGCCGGCATTGAGCTTGCCGAGGTCGTTGACCGTGCGGCTCTGGTAGGGACTGAGCTCGACCTGCCAGTTGTCCTCGGTGGGGTTTGTTCCGGTAACGCCCTTGTTTTTGGTCTGAAAACGGAGCGCGGGATACAGACCCTTGTTGTCGGCGGCGTAGAGCTGGAAGGCGGCGCCAGTGCCTTTGAGATGAGAAACGCAGTTGGACGTGCGGGCGCTTTCGCGAATACGTCCGACGACTGGAACAAGGATCGCGGCGAGAATGCCAACGATCGCGATGACGGTGAGCAGCTCGACGAGGGTGAAGCCGTGCGACGCGTTCGCGGACGGTGTCTGTGGAGGGGGGCACAGCGGGGGCATGGATCGAACTTTAGCCGCATGTTTCCGCTTTAGAAGCGACCACCCGTTCAAATTGTTGAAAGCGGGGTCCGGGCGACGGGGGCCTGCCTCGGGACCGGGGCCTTTCAATAATTTGACGGTGATAATCGGACGCGGAGAGAGGTCTCTGCGTCCGCCGCGATAACGTGCGATGCACGGCAGCCGCAGTCGCTCTACGTCGATCAGCTCGCGCGCGGCTTGCTTCGCCGGGCAGCCGGCGCGTGCGGTGCGGAGGTGGTGTCGCGCACGCTCGTGCCGGATTTCCAGACGCCCTCGACGAGGGTGCGGATGGGGGTGGCGGGGATTCCGCGTTCGTTGCGCTGCAGCATGCCGGCGAGGAAATCCACCGCGGTGGCGCCGATGAGGCGGTCATTTTGGTGAATGCCGGCCTGCCAGGTGTCGTCGGGGTTCACGTTGAGATTCGCAAGACCGACATCCCCGGGGATGCGCAGTCCGAGTGAGCTTTCGATCCAGCCGCGGACGGCGCGGTCCACGGCAACGACGACGTCCGGCTTGTGTCGTTTGAACCACGTGACGAATTCGTGCTCGAGGCCGTCCTTGGTGAGGAGAGGTGGCACGCGGGCGGCGGGCGGCAGGTGATGTTGCATGAACAGCAAAGCACTGAGGTAGCTGCCGTTGACCTTTTCGTCCCAGTCGGAACGAAGAAACAGACCGATGCGGCGGTAGCCCAGCTCGGTCAGGCGGCGCATCATGAGCGAGGCGGACTGGTATTGGTGGTTGGTGACGACGTGGAGGTTGGAGGGCTGCAGGCTGTAGCCGAAGGCGAGGGCGGAGAACTCCTTCAGGTCGAGACTGAGCGGCGTGTGGGCGAACGGCTGCGGCGCGAGCAGGAGACCGGTGATGTTGCGCGCACGAAGAATGGCGTGGGCCGCGGTGGCGGTCATCGCCGGAGCGTGCAGCCACAGTTCGTCGATGCGGTAACCGAGCTGGCGCGCGCGTTCCTCCGCGCCTTGGAAATACATATCGAACGTCTTGATGCGGCGCAGATCGGTCCGAACCGGCCAGTTGTTCACCCAGGCGAGCGTGGCCTGGTAGTGCACCGGGCGCGTGCTGTTGCGATAGGCGGTGAGCGCGGCCATCGCGGGGTCGGGCACGTAGCCGAGTTCATCCGCGATGGCGCGAACGCGCCTGCACACCTCGGGCCGGAGCTTGGGGCTGTTGCGCAACGCCAGACTGACGGTCGAAAAATGGACGCCGGCGCGCGTGGCGATGTCACGGATGGTGATGCGGCGGGGCATGGGGAGGCGCACTCAGGGAACGCCGCCGGAGAGGCCGGGGCAACTCCGGAACGGCGCGATGCGACAGGGCAGGCGCTGGTTTTGCGGCGCCTTGCCCCATGCCCCGGGGGCGCGCGTCCGGGGGGAATTATGCGAGCAGGCGGAACGCGGCTTCGTTCGTGCAGCGGGAGTCGCCGCCGATCCAGAGCTTGAAGTCGCCGGCTTCGAGGTGGCGTTTCGCCTCATTGTCGTAGAACGCGAGTTGCTCCGCAGGGAGCTTGAACGCGACGACGCGGGTTTCGCCCGGGGCAAGGGTGACGCGTTGAAAGTCCTTCAACTCGCGGACCGGGCGGGTGAGCGAGGCGAAGAGATCGCGCACGTAGAGCTGGACCGTTTCGGTGGCCGGCATGGAGCCGGCATTGCGCAGTTCGATGGAGGCCTCGATGACGCCGCCGGCGCGCACGTCGGACGATTTGAGCGTGAGGTTTTGGTATTCGAACCGGGTGTAGCTGAGACCGAAGCCGAAGGGGAAGAGCGGGAGGTGATCGCCGTCGATGTAGTTGGCGGAGAACCCGACGGGATCGAGGGGCGTGCCTTGCGGAAGGCCGCGGCTTTCGTCGCTCGGCGGCCGGCCGGTGTTGCGCTTGTTGTAGTAGGCCGGGATCTGACCTTCCATCACGGGGAAACTCACGGGAAGTTTTCCGGACGGGGATTCCTTGCCGAGGAGGAGGTCGGCGAGGGCGGGCCCGCCCATCGTGCCGGGGTGCCAGGCATAGAGGACGGCGGAGGCGTGGGGTAGAACGGGCGTCAGCACGAGCGGGCGTCCGGCCATGATGACGAGCACCACGGTCTTGCCGGTGGCGGCGATGGCTTCGAGCAGTTGTTGTTGCGAACCGGGGAGCGTGAGGAAGGCGCGGGAGTGCGCTTCGCCGCTGAGGAGGGCTTCTTCACCGAGGAACAGGAGCACGACATCGGCCGCGCGGGCCTGGGCGATGGCTTCGGCAAAACCCGTGGTGTCGACCGAGCGGGACGAGGGCACGCCGGGCGAGTAGTCGAGGACGACCGTCGACGGGAGGGACTGGCGAAGTGCGGCGAGCGGTGTCTGTGAATCCTCGCCACGGGCGTCCATTGCCCAGCAACCGACCTGGTCGGCGCCGGCGTTGGCGAGCGGGCCGATGATGGCGACGCGTTTGAGCCCGGAAGGGGAGAGCGGGAGCGCGCCGTTGTTTTTGAGGAGCACGCAGCTTTCGGTGGCGGCGCGGCGGGCGGCTTGCAGGTGAGGTTCGCAGAGGAAAATCTCCGGCGTGGCGGGGGCCGGGTAGGGGTTGTCGAAGAGACCGAGGACAAACTTCATCCGGAGAACCCGGCGGGCGGCGTCGTCGATCCACTCCTGGCGAAGCTTGCCGGCGCGCAGGAGGCCGGCGGCGTGGTTGCGGTAGCTTTCGGAAACCATCTCGAGGTCCACGCCGGCGGCGATGGAGCGCTGCGCGGCCTCGGCCTCGTCGCAGGCGTAACCGTGGTTGATCATCTCGGTGATGGAGCACCAGTCGCTGACCACCATGCCCGGGTAATTCCACTCGGTTTTCAGAATGTTGCGGATCGTATGCGGGTTGCCGCTGGTGGGGACGCCATTGAGGTCGTTGAAGGCGCTCATGAACGAGAGGGCGCCAGCCTCGGCGCATGCGCGGAAGGGAGGGAGGTAGACGTTGCGCAGTTCGCTTTCGGGAATAAGCGCGGTGTTGTAATCGCGACCGCCCTCGGCGGCGCCATAGCCGACGTAATGTTTCACGCAGGCGGCGATGGAGTCGGGCGCGGCGGGATCGTCACCCTGGAACCCCTCGACCATCGCGACGCCGAGCCGCGAGGCGAGCACGGGATCCTCGCCGAGGCTTTCGGCAATGCGGCCCCAGCGCGGATCGCGGCTGATGTCCACCATGGGGGCGAACGTCCAGTGAATGCCCGCGGCGGAGGCCTCCCGCGCGGCGATCTTCGCGCCGAGGCGAACGGTCTCGGGATTGAAACTGGCGGCCTGGCCCAGCGGAATCGGGAACAGGGTGCGGTAACCGTGAATGACGTCGCGCCCGGCCACGATGGGGACGCCGAGACGTGATTCCTCGACGGCGATGCGCTGGAGGCGGGCGAGTTGGTCGCGGGGGACGTTGAGGAAGGAACCGATGCGACCCTCGCGGACGTTTTGATCGTGCTGGTCTTTGGGATCGTGCACCTGCCACATCTGGCCGATTTTTTCCTCCAGTGTCATGGCGGAGAGCAGCGTCTCCACGCGTTCTTCGAGGGGGAGTTGTTTATTTAACCAGGGACGTTGCAGGGCGGTCATTTTGAAAGAGGTGGAGGGTTGTCGAGGAGGTTTGATTTTGAAAAATTACGGAGGACGCGGTCAAGCCATGCTCCCGGGCGAACGCAAAGAGGAGAAGGGCCGGCGGCGCGGGCGCGTGACAGGGTTATTCGGCCGCGGCGGGACGGAACGAGGCCGCGACCGGTTCGACGCCACCGCGCGGGCCATCCACCGGTTTGAAGCTGGACGTTTTGGCGTCCCAGCCGGTCTTGGTCGGATAGGGGTAAAGGGGCATCTCCAGCTCCGTTTTCCCGTCCACCACGCGCCTGCCTTGAAGCATTTCGGGGACAGTGCCTTTTTCACGCCAGGCCTGCACCACTTCGAGCATGTTCGGCGTGTTTTGAATACCGGGGCCGCTTCCGTGATCCCTGCCCGGGATGATGTAGAAACGGAAAAACGCGCGGACTTTTTCGAGGCTGCCAACGTGTCCGATCACCCGCTCGTAGTAATCGAGCGTCGCATGGTAGGGCACGATCGAGTCGGCGGAACCGGACAGCATGATGAGCTTGCCTCCCCGTTTCCGGAAGGCGCTCAGGTCGGGGTTCTCCGCATTGAGATAGGGTCCGAGCGCGGCGGTGTAAGTGTCGATGTCCGCGCCAAAATCGATGTCATCCGTTTTTTTGTCCGCGCCGAAAACCCATTTGAAGAGATAGAGGTGTCCGTGGGCGGCGCTGATGGAGCTGCCAAAGGGAATGCCGTTGAAGATGCGCTTGCCGGTGGCGGTGTGGCGCGGTCCGTCGAAGAGCTTGCGGAGGGCACCCGCGTGTTCGGGCGTGAGCGTCGGGTCCTTTTTCATCGCGAGGGCGATGACCGCCTCGATGTCTTTTGCCGTGCAGCGTGGATCGGACACGAATTTGCCGGCGACCGCGGGAGCTTCGCGGGCGCCCATGTAGTCCTTGCCCGCGGCGATGACGGCGGCTTCCTGGTCCTTCGTGAACGGACGTTTTTTGAGGATCTGGTCATTCCACAAAAAATAGGCGTGAAGGGGAGTGCGGCAGTGCGCGGGGACCGTGGCGACGATGCCGTCGTAATCCTCGGGATAACGCTGCGCCTCCTGAAGCCCCTGTTGTCCGCCGGTGGAGCCGCCGGTGAAATACGAGTAATCCGGACCCTTTCCGTAGTAGGCCGTGATGACCTGTTTGGCGGCGAGCGTCATGAGGTGCGTGGCGCGAAAACCAAAGTCTTTCCAGACCTCGCGATTGCCGACGCCGGAGTCGGCGTTGGGTGCGGTGCCCATGTCCGTGTTGGCCACGGCGTAGCCGCCGGAGAGCGGCCCGGCAAAGCCGCCGGGATTGATGCGGCCGGCGGACCCGCCGTTGCCAAGCCCGAGGAAGCGGGCGTTCCACTTTTCGGCGTCCGGCAGCCAGATCTCCACGTTGATGTTGGAACCTTTGACCGGGTTGAGCACCAGTTTTACGACCGTGCGCGGCGGCAGGTTGGTGTGGGTGGTGCGTCCGTCGGGGGCCGTCAGCGCCGGTGAATCGTCACGTTGCACCCGCGTGAGGGTGCCGGCTTCGATTTTTAACGCCTTGAGCGCGGAGAGCCGGTCTTCGATGGACGGCGCGGCGGAGACGGCGGGGACGGCTTGCGGGCTTTGGCCGTAGGTGGACGGGCAGGCGAGGAGGAGCGCCGCGCAGAGGGAAAGGAATTTCCTATTCATTGAGGGGAGGGCGGGAGACGAGGGCAGGGTGACAAGGGTGTGGAGACGCACGCCGGAAAACCGAGAAAAAATCGCACGGCGAAGAACCATCGCTTGCGATTACGCCGGCGCAGCGGGGAATTTTTTACATGCACCCGCAGGTGGCGTCACGTGGAGCTCAGAGTGGCGCGACGTAGTTTTTGGGGCCCCCCAGCCGGATGAATTTTCCGTGGACGTGGCAGGCGGCGGCCAGGGCAACCGAGGCGAGAATGCAGCCGGTGGTGAACGTGTGATGATAGAGATTGCCGGTGACATCGATGAGGCGGCCGACAATGAGACCAATGGCCATTCCACCCAAGGACCCCATGATGCCGGCGGCGCTGGCGAACTGGGCGAACTTGGACCTCGGAAAGAGGCGCAGACCAAGCGACGCGGCGCTGGTGAAGTAGCAGCCCGAGAGCACGCCGTGGAGCACGAGTGCGATGGAGAAAGTCTGGATGTCGCGGGCGTAGACCGCGCCCCACGCGGTCACCGCGATATAGCCGGACAGGCAGACGATGCCCGTGCGCAACGGGTGGAAAATATCCGCGAGCCAGCCGAGCGGATAGGCCAGAATGAGGGAGATGGTGAAGGTGAGGGCCATGCATTTTCCGTAGGCGTCCATGTTCATCTCCAGGCTGCGGGCATAGGGAATCATGAAGGTGTTCACGGGCATGAAGCAGATGCCGGCGACGGTGAGCATCACGAAGACCCAGACGTAATACGGCTGTTTAAAGCACTCGCGGAAATAGGTCCGGGCACCGCTGACGAAGCTTCCGAGCGGGCCGGGGGTGCCCGGTTCTTCCGGTGGCGGAGGCGGGTAGGCGCCTTCTTTGACCTTGAAGCAAACCCACATGAATCCGGTGCCGTAGAAGATCGCGATCACCAGCAGGATCATGGTGTAGTGTGTATCCACTTTTCCGATAATCCAGTAGTTGAAGATCATGCCGTCGATCAGGCTGACTGCGCGGAAGAGGCCGTAGAAACGGCCGAGCAGCGGGGTGGGGACGACATCGTTGATCAAGCCGCCGAAAACCGAGGTCGCCGCGATGGTGGCGAATTCAAAGGCCGCCCAGAAGACGCCGAAGCAGATCAGGGCGACCACCATTTCGCTTTGCCCGGGAAAGTGGCCGTGAACCCAGCGCGAGATCAGGGGAGTCAGGCCGAGCCCCAGCATGCCAAAGGCGGCGATGGGCGTGGTGATGAGAAGGAAAGGAATGCGGCGACCGCGCGGGCCGCGGTGGCGGTCGGATTTGTAGCTGATGATCGGGCCGAGGATGAGGCCGACGGCCGCGGGAAAAGTGCTGATGAGCAGCGCGAACAGGATGTTGGGCACATCGAGGTGTTTGAGATACCACTGGGCCATGGGGCCGACCGAGCGGTCGCGCATCGCCCAGGAGAAGTCGCCCCAGAGCAGCCAGAGAAAGAGGGCGATCAATCCGCCGCCTGTGTAGGTGAGCGTGCCGGCGGTCCAGGCGGTGGGTTTGGTCGAAGACGCGCTGGGGGGCGTTGGGGATTCGGGAGACGGGGCGGGCGGGGTATGCACGTAAATGGAGGGCGGAGGGGCGGGGCATCACCACGGGAACCGAACGACCGGGCCGGTGGAAGCAGTGAAAGATTCTAATTGTTGAACAATATAACGGCCCGTCCTGAATCGTGGTTCAGGTGGAACGGTCAAAGCGCGCGGGGCATCGCCCTTTCGCGGCAGGGCACGTCGCGCGCTCGACATTGCTCTGCGGGGGCGGCCAGCATTGCCGGGTGAAATCTTCCGAGCTCAACCTGTGTGGATTGGTCGCGGTGCGATCGCGTTTCGAGCGTGAACCGGCGTCGATCAAGCGGCTGTTTTTTGACGAGGCAACCGGACGGAAGATCGGGGCCATCTGCAAGGCGCTCGCCGCCGTGCGCAAAGTCTATCGCTGCGTGCCGGCGGCCGAGTTGGAGAAAATCGCGGGCAGCATCCACCACGGCGGGATCGTCGCGGTGATCGATGCGCCGAAGCTGCGGGCGCCGGACGCGCGCGTGGTGGCGAACTGGGCGGCGAAGCGCACGCCGCTGGTGTTGCTCGATCGCATCGGCAATGCGCACAACCTCGGCGCGATCGCGCGCACCGCGGCATTTTTTGGCGTGGAACACATTGTCATCCCCGCCCATCCCCAAGCGGCGTTGCCTGGCGAGGCGGCGTTTCGGGTGTCCGAAGGCGGGCTTGAGCAAGTCGAAGTATGGCGCGCGCCCGACCTGGCGAAGCTCATGCGCGAGCTTGCGGCGGCGGGTTATGACGTGGCGGGCGCGGCGGCCCGCGGCGGCAAGCCGGTTGCACTGGCAGGTCCGGCCAAACCGGTGGCGGTGGTGCTTGGCAATGAGGAGCATGGCCTGGCCCCGGAGGTGGAGCGGGCCTGCACGCGGCTGGTCACGATCCCCGGCAGCGGCCGTGTGGAATCACTCAACGTGTCGGTGGCCGGCGCGGTGCTGATCTACGCGCTGCTTGCCGGCGCGGGACGGAAGCCGGTTTGAGGCGCGCCGAGGCGGTTCAAAACACCGACAGGGCCTTGGCGCTCTCGAGGGCGACCCAGGCAAAGCCAACGGCGCCGGCGAGCGTCAGGACGGCCCGGGTCAGTTTTTGAAACTGCAGGCGACGGTCGTGGCGGTCGGGATGGTGGCGGCGGCTACAGCCTTGCACGGACATAAAGCTGGCGAACTGGCCGTTGCGCACCGGGGTGGTCCGTCCGCAGACATCCTCCCCGATCCCTCGAATGAAGGTCGGGATGCGCAAAAAACGCAAAAAGGTGAGCAGGGCACGGATCACGCAGCGACCTTCGCGGTAATCCGCCTGATGTTTCAAGAGGGAAGTCCCCGAGGCGCCGTTTTTCACACGGGTTTTCCATTTCCTCCACGGGGCGGAGGTGCCGTCCGCGCTGCGCCGGCAAAATTTGAGTGGTTTTCCCCCGGCGGAATCGGCAATTTGGCCGGCTCAACGCACGCCATGCACCACTTCCACTACGTCGGCTCCAACCTTCACTGCGAATCCGTCGATCTCGCCGAAATCGCCCGTCTCTACGGCACGCCGACCTACGTTTACAGCGCCACCACGCTGGCCGACAACTACACGCGCCTGGCCGGCAGCCTCGCCGGACTCGACGTGCAGGTCTGCTACGCGCAGAAGGCGAACGCCAACATCGCGATCCTCCGTCACTTCGCGAACCTCGGCGCGGGCTTCGACCTGGTGAGCGGCGGCGAGATCCGCCGCGTGCTGGCGGCGGGTGCGGATGTGAAGCGCAGTGTGTTCGCCGGCGTCGGCAAGACCGAGCCCGAGATCAAGCTGGCGCTCGAAAACGGGATTTTTGCCTTCCACGTCGAAAGCGAACCCGAGATCGCCCGCATCAACCATGTCGCGGGCAAGCTGGGAGTGAAGGCTCCGATCGCGATCCGCATCAACCCTGATGTCGATGCCAAGACCCACGCCAAGATCACCACGGGCAAGTCCGAAAACAAGTTCGGCATCCCGCTCAAATACGCCGCCGCCGCCTACGAGGCCGCCGCGAAGTATCCGAATATTTTCATCAAGGGCGTGCAGATGCACATCGGCTCGCAGCTCACCAGCATCGCCCCGTTTGTCGAGGCGGTCACGAAGGTCGTGCCCTTTGTCGAGGAGTTGAAGGCGAAGTATGGCATCACTTACTTCTCCATCGGCGGCGGCATCGGCATCGTTTATCAGGACGCGCTCGCCAGCGGCCAGCAGGCGTGGTGGGACGCGCAGCCCGCCGACCAGCGTCCGATCACCCCCGAGGCCTACGGTGCGGCGCTGACCCCGCTGCTTGCGCCGCTCGGGTTGAAGATCCTGCTCGAACCCGGCCGCTACATGGTGGGCAACGCCGGCGTGCTCCTCTCGCGCGTCGAATACCTGAAGCGCGGCGAAGGGCGCAACTTCCTCATCATCGACGCCGCGATGAACGATCTCGCGCGTCCGGCGATGTATGACAGCTACCATGAAATCGTGCCACTGCACCGCGACACGGCGCGCCGCGCGTTCACCGCCGACGTGGTCGGGCCGATCTGCGAAAGCGGCGACTGTTTCGCGAAACAGCGTCCGTTGCAGGAGGTGGGCGAGGGCGAGTATATCGCCTTCATGAGCGCGGGCGCGTATGGTTTCTCGATGGCGAGCCGCTACAACACCCGCAACCTCGCCGCCGAGGTGCTCGTCAAGGGCGCGGCCTTCGAACAGATCAACGCCCGCGAAACCTTCGAGCAACAGATCGCGAACGAAAAGATCCCGGCGTTCTTGAAGTGAGGAAAACGGCAGGCACGGGCACGAATGGGGAACTCAGGAAATCAGGAACGGAGTTGGATTATTCCTGATTTCCTGAGTTCCCCATTTCCTCCTTCTGTGGTCTGCTTCCAAACATGAATTTTGCTGTCATTGGAGCGGGGGCGTGGGGCACGGCGTTTACCATTCATTTGTCGCGGCTCAATCACACGGTCACGCTCGTGCCGCGCCGGTTTGAGCAGGCGCTGGCGATTGCCTCGACGCGGGAAAACACCGACTACCTGCCCGGCCTCCCGCTGCCACTCAGCATTCAACTCGGGCACGAGCTCACTCCGGTGCTCATGGAGGCCGATGTCGTGATTCTGGCGTGTCCTTCACAGGCGTTGCGTGAAACGTGCGAACGTGTGCGCGCCCATCTTGGTCTCGCCACGCAGCTCAAGCTCATCGTTTCGCTGGCGAAGGGCCTTGAGCTCGGCACGCACCTGCGCCCGAGCGAGGTCATTGCCGCCGTGCTGCCGGATTATGCGGTGGGTTCGCTCACCGGCCCGACCAATGCCGCCGAGGTCGCGCGCGGGAAACCGGCCGCGATGGTGCTGGCCGCCACGCGCACCGGCGCGTTTCTCACCGAGGTGCAGGCTGCGCTCAGCGGGCCTACGTTGCGCGTCTATACGACCGACGATGTGGCGGGCGTGGAGTTTGGCGGATCCTTGAAGAATGTGTATGCGATCGCCGCCGGGTGTTCCGATGGCTTGAAGCTGGGCGACAACACCAAGGCCGCGCTGCTCACCCGGGCCCTTGCGGAAATGGTGCGCGTGGGCGTGGCGCTCGGCGCGAAGGCGGAGACGTTTTACGGCCTCGGTGGCTTCGGCGATCTCGTCGCCACCTGCACGGGCGCGTGGAGCCGCAATCGCACGTTCGGGCAGCACCTCGGCGAAGGCGCGAAGGCGTCCGATCTGCTCGCCGCGAGCAAATCGGTGGTGGAAGGCTATCGCACGACGGAGAGCTTTGCCGGCCTGTGCAAGGAGCGCGGGATCGACGCGCCGATCCTCGGTGAAATCCATCGCATCCTTTACGAGGGGAAACCGCCCGCCGAGGCGCTCACCGCGTTAATGACGCGGGAACTGAAGCGCGAGTGACCTCGATGCCGGCGCCGGGAATTGACCGCTAGAAGGCGCAAAAAAGAGCCGTCCTGCTTTTCGGTTCTTCCGCGCGCCTAGGGGCGCGACGCAAGGCTTCGAAGGCAGAACGGCCCGTTGTGTGGCGAATTTCTCTTAATGTCCGGCGCCGGCCTGGTGTTCCTGGATGTATTCGTTTTTGAGGCCGAGCTGCTCGGGGGCGTGGAGGACGAGCATCTTCATGCGGATGTCCTTCGGCACGTCCTTCGAGGTGGCTTTGGAGACGATGATCATCGTGATGATCGCGAAAGGCACGCTCCAGATGGCAGGTTGTTCACTGAGAATGCGAAGGATCGGATGAGCGATCCAGAATTCCTTCAGGTTGACCAGATCGAGGTCGCTCAGGTTGATCACCGTGGTGCAGACGAGGGCGGCGACGCCACCCCCGAGCATGCCGGCCGCGGCGCCCTTCATCGTCATGCCGCGCCACCAGACGCTCATGAAGAGCAGGGGGAAGTAACTCGCGGCGGCGATGGCGAAGGCCTGGCCGACCATGAACGCGATCTGGAGCTTTTCGACCTGGGCGCCGAGGAGCACGGAGACGATGCCCAGGGCGATGGCGGAAAACTTAAACATCCGCATGCGCTGTTCGGGCGTGGAGTGCGGGCGCAGCATCCGGCCATAGACGTCATGGGCGAGCGCGCCGGTCATCGAAACGAGCAGGCCGGAGAACGTGCTCATGAAGGCGGCGAACGCACCGGCGCAGGCGATGCCGCTCATGATCGAGCCCCATACGCCGTAGCGTTCGTTGATGATCCGGGGCAGCTCGAGCACGATCTTGTCGGTGCCCTTGGCGCCGGCGGCGGCGTAGAGTTCGGGCAGGAGGTTGCGCCCGATCACACCCATCACGGGTGGGAACACGTAGAAGACACCGATGAGGATCATCACCCACATGGTGGTGCGCTTGGCGGCCACGCCGTCGGGATTGGTATAAAAACGGACGAGGATGTGCGGGAGCCCGGCGGTGCCGCACACGAGGGCAATGATCAAGGAGTAGGTGTAAACGAGGGACAGAGGCTTGCTTTCTTCAGCAGAGAGGCCGGCGGCTTTGGCGGCCTTGGTCGTGAGCGGACCAAAGGGCGCGATCCACACGTCGTCTTTCGGGGCTTTTGCCGGGAGCGGTTCGCGCACGACTTCGGGGGATTGCGTGAGGGCGACGGGGTTCATCGCCTCGGCAAGGGTGCGACCGTCGTTGTAACCGAGGTTTTTGCCGTAACCGCCGAAGACCGCCATGAGCACGAAGACGGGCACGCTGATGGCGAACATCTTCATCCAATACTGCATGGCTTGCACGAGGGTGATGCCCTTCATGCCGCCCAAGGCGACGTTGAGCGTGATGACCGCGCCAACCACCGCGACACCGACCCAGTAGGGAAGGCCGGGGAAGATGTAGGCGAGCGTCGTGCCCGCGCCCTTCATCTGCGGCAGGGTGTAGAACAGGCCGATGAAGAGGACGAAGACGACGGCGATTTTACGGAAAACGGGCGAGTCGTAGCGGCCCTCGGCGAAGTCGGGAATCGTGTAGGCGCCGAAGCGGCGCAGCGGCCCCGCGATGAACAGGAGCAGGAACAGGTAACCGCAGGCGTAACACACCGGATACCAGAGTGCGTCGTAACCGACCGCCATGACCATGCCGGCGATGCCCATGAAGGAGGCGGCGGAGAGGTATTCGCCGGAGATGGCGGAGGCGTTCCAGCCGACGGAGACCGAACGGCCGGCGACGAAGAAGTCACTCGCGGTCTTGGAGGTTTTCGCGGAGCGGAAACCCATCCAGATGGTGATGGCGACGGTGATGAAGGAGAAGGCGAAGATCCACGGATCGACCCCGCCGAAAAAAGCGAGAACGGTGCTCATTTGCTCAGAACCTCCCGGGCCTCGTCGGCCTCCAGCTTAAGCGAGCGTTTGATGAAATAGCCCGAGATCACCCAGACGTAGGGGAAAAACAATACGCCGAGGATCAGCCAGGTGAGGGTGAAGCCGCCGACGCGCATCGCCATGAGATCGGGGGCGAAGTAGTTGGCGAGCGGAAGGCCGAGGAGCGCGATCAGAAAGGCCAGGGCGCAGCCAATGGAGAGACGAAGCTGACGACGCATCAACGAGCTTAGGAACGCCTCGCTGTGGATCGTTTCATCACGAGTGGGGGAAGGGGGCATAAGCCTGCCAGCGTGCGAGCGGCGCGGCCCGGGGCAAGCCTGCGTAATGGGACCTGTCAGGATCCGTTATCGCGCGAGATCATTGCCTGGCCTGCTCGATCACGGAGACTTTGCCGTCCGTAAAAACAATCCGCATGACCGGCTGCTGGCGTTCCGCATAGACGGGGCGGCTGATCGGCTCGAGGTAGACGGACGTGGCGCCGGTTTTGGGATCGCGCACCACCTGGCGTTGAAATCCTCCGTAAGCCTCGCCGCGGTATTCCTGCCAGTAGCGGTTATAGGTCCAGGTGAGGGTTTCCCCGGAGGCGGTGGTGGCCACTGTTTTTTCATCGGGCGAGCCGAGTGCGATGTAAACCATGTCGGCGGTGTCGCCCACGTTGATCACTTTTTTCTCAAGGCGCGCCTGATCCGCAGGTGACAGGGCGGCGAAGACGTCGGCCTTTTTCTGCGCACGGCGCTCGAACGTGTTGCAACCGGTGAGTGTCAGGGACGCGACGGCGAGGATCAGGGGAATGAAGGAGTAACGCATAACGACAAAGACCCTGCTTCCCCCGCCCGGTTTCTCAAGCTTCACGCTCTCCTTAAAAGGCGAAACACAGGGCCCGGGCCGCCCGACCCACTTGTCACTTATTAAGTGACAAGTGGATCGGGTGGCGGGGCGCCAGCGGGTGAGGTCGCACGTGCCCGGGTCATTTGAGGGCGGCGAGATCGGGGTCGGAGGCGGCTTCGGTTTTCCAGTCGGGTTCGCGGGCGCAGGCGCGCTTGAGGCGGCGACGGGCTTCGGGCAGGTCGCCGAGCAGACAAAAATAGCAGGCGAGGTTGTAGTCCACCAGCGGGCTCGGATCCGTGATCTTGCCCTCGGCGCGCAACAGGACATCCCGGGCCTCGGTGATGCGCTGCTTTTCTCGCAAGGCGTAGGCCCACGCGATCCACGGACGTTCCAACACGGGCGCGGCGGCGGTGACCCGGGAGGCGAGCGTGATCACGCTCGTCCAGGTCTGCCGGGCCATCGCGAGCTCGACCTGGACGCCGAGCACCTCGGGCGTTTCACGATCGGCGGCTTTGATCAAGGCGAGTTCGTCACGGGCTTCGGCGAGCAGGTTGAGGCCGATATAGCCGAGGGCGTAATCGAGGTGTTTGTGCGTGGAAATCATCAGGGGTTCTCCTCTTCGGATCGCTGGACTTTCCACTCGCGCAGGAGCAGGCTGTTGACGGTGAGGTCGACGTAATGGTCGTAGAGCCACTCGGCGTCACGAATGACGCCTTCGCGGATAAAGCCGAGACGTTCGCAAACCGCCTGGCTGGCGTCATTGCCGGGTGCGGCACGAATTTCCACCCGGTTGAGCCCCATCGTCGTGAAGGCATGGTCGATGAGTGCGCGCACGGCGGAGGTCATGAGGCCCTGTCCGGTGTGCGCTTCATCGAGCCAATAACCCATCTGACAGGCACGGTTGGCCCGATCAATGACGTGTGGACCGGCGACACCGATCAGGTCGCCCTTAAAAAACAGTCCGCAGGCGAGGCGATCTCCGGAGGCATGGTCGAGACGCATGCTTTCGATGAACGACAGGGAGTGCGCGACGGTGGTGTTGGCATCGAGCCACGGGAGCCAGGTGCGAAGCCAGGCGCGGTTGCGATCAACGAGCGCGAACAGTTCGCCCGCGTCCTCTGTGCGGAGCAGGCGGAGGCGGAGCGAGGGCTGGTCGGTGAGCAGGAGGAGCGTGGGCTCGTCGGGCATGGCCGAGGAGATACACGGAGGACGTGCGAGGGCAATGCGCGGGCGATGAACCGGCGGGCAGGCGGGGGCCGTGCCCGTCGTTCACACGCTTACGATGCCGGCGCGGGTGTGCGGCTGCATCAGATCGAGCACGGGGCCAAGGGGCACGATGCGCGTCGGATTGAGCGCGGTGTGCGTCATATAATAATGCCGCTTGATGTGATCGAAGTTAACCGTGCCGGCGATACCCGGCAGCTGATAGAGATCCTGGAGGTAGCCCTGGAGATGGGGATAATCGACGATGCGGCGCAGGTTGCATTTAAAATGGCCGTGATAGACCATGTCAAAACGCACGAGCGTGCAAAACAGGCGCCAGTCGGTCTCGACGGGTTGCGCGCCGAACAGGTAGCGGCGGTCGGCGAGGCGAGCCTCCAGGGCGTCGAGTGTGACGAAGAGCGCGCGCACGGCGTGTTCGTAGGCTTTTTGTGACGCGGCAAAGCCCGCGCGGTAGACGCCGTTGTTCACGTCTTCGTAGATGCGGGCGCTCAGTTCCGCCTGTTCGGTCGCGATGGCATCGGGGAAGAGGTCGGGGAGGCCGTCGACCTTCGGGGCGAAGACGGAGTTAAACATCCGGCAGAGGTCGTCCTCGGAGTTGTTGACGATGCGGCGGGAGACCTTGTCCCAGAGGACGGGGACGGTCCAGCGGCCGCGGAAATGCGGATCGGTCGCGAGGTAGGCTTCGCGCAGGTAGGAGAAATTCTCGACCGGATCCCGGGTGTGGCCCGGACCATTGCGGAAAGCCCAGCCGTTCTCGTCGCGCACGGGATCGACGACGGTGACGCCGACATCTTCCTGCAGATTCTTCAGGTGGTGCACGATCAACGTGCGATGGGCCCACGGGCAGGCGAACGAGATATAGAGATGATAGCGTCCGGGCTCGGCGGGGTAGGGCGTGGAACCATCGGCGGACACCTGGTCGCGAAAGGCGTCCTCCTGACGTTCGAATTCGCCGGCTGGATTGAGTTCGGCGGGAAACGGGGTGTTGGCTTGCATGACAAAATCTGACCAGAGGCGCGACGCTTGCAAATGGACGCGGGCAAAAAGGGAAGTTCAGGCTAGGGATGATCTTAGGGTGTTTCACGGTTTGACTCTTTTCGGGGTGCAGACCGAAGTTAAGGCATTCCATGGGCCACCCCTTACCCAGAGACGGCGCGTCGAATATCGACGCGGTTCGCATGTTGTTTGAGCGAATCACCGATGGCTTCGTCCTGATCGATTCGACGTGGCGGATCCTGTATTGCAACCCGAGCTACGCAACGTGGGTGAGCCCCGTTTACGCCGGCAACACCCAGGCGTTGACCGGCCAGAACATGTGGGAGACGTTTTCGCAACTCGCGGGAACGTCGGTGGAGGACGGCTGCCGCCGTGCGATGCAAACCCGGCTGCCGGAGTCGGCCGAGATGTTCTTCGCTCCCACGCGGGCGTGGCTCGAGGTGCGGATTTTTCCCGCGGATGAGTTGGTGTCCATTTTCTTTCGCGACATCACGGAGCGCCGGCGGCGGCAGGAACTCGTGCAGGAGCGTGCGTGCGAGTTTGAGGCGCAGGCGCGTTTGCTCGACACGACCCTCTCGAATCTGGCGGACCTGGCCTACTGCTATGATCGGGAGGGGCGGTTCACCTACGCCAACCGCCGGACGTTGGAGGCGCTCGGATGTTCGCTTGAGGAGGTGGTGGGCAGGCATCTGTTCGAGCTGAACTTTCCGGCGAACCTCGCCCGCCGCCTGCAGAGCCAGATTCTCGAGGTGGTGCGCACGGGCAAGCCGCTGAAGGACGAAGCCGCGATCAAGGGCGCCACGGGGGTCACGGATTATCATGAATACACCTTGAACCCGGTGTTTGCGGCGGACGGCACGGTGCTGGCGGTGGCCGGTTCGACCCGCTTCATCACGGAGCGCAAACGCGCCGAGGCGATTGGCGAGGCCCAGCGGCGGGTGTTGCAATACATGGCGGAGAACCGACCGCTGCAGGAGGTGCTGGAGGCGCTGGTCCGCATGGTGGAGCTGCAGTCGGAATGCCCGATGTTTGCCTCGATCATGCTGGTGGACGACGACGGCCTGCATTTGCGCCACGGGGCGGCGCCGAGCCTGCCCGCGGACTACAGCCGGTGCATCGACGGCATGGCGATCGGCCCGCTCATGGGCTCGTGCGGGGCGGCGGCCCATTCCAGGCAGCCGGTTGCGGTGGCCGACATTGCGAACGATCCGCGCTGGGCGGTGGCGCGGGAGCTGGCGGAGACGCATGGTTTGCGCGCCTGCTGGTCGATGCCAATTTTATCCACCCAAGGGCGGCTGCTTGGCACATTTGCCCAATACTACACGGAGCCGCGTGAGCCCGGGAAGGGCGACTGGCGGGTGCTGGAAACGGCGACGCGGACCGCGGCGATTGCGATCGAGCGCAAGCGGCTCGAGGCGACGCTGAGGCAGAGCGAGGCGAGGTTCCGCCAGTTGAGTGACAGCGCGCCCGTGCCGATCTGGATGACCAATGAGGAAAAGGTCTGCACCTGGGCCAACAAGACGTTCCGTGAATTCACCGGGCGCACGCTCGAACAGGTGGTCGGCTCGGCTTTCGAATCGGCGATCCATCCCGGTGACCTGCTCGGGTTCAAGCAGGAGTTTGAGCGGTGTTTTGACGCGCGAAAGGAATTTGAGGCCGAGGTGCGGGTGCGCCGGCGCGACGGCCGGTGGCGCTGGTGGTTGAGCCGGGGCATTCCGCTCTACGCCGAGGGCAACGAGTTCACCGGCTACATCGGTTCGTGCGTGGACATCACGGACAAACGCGAGGTGCAGGCGGACCTGGAGCGCATGGTGACGGAGCGCACCACCAAGCTCATGGAGACGAACTCCCAGCTGGAGACGCTGGTGTATTCAATCGCCCATGACCTGCGGGCGCCCTTGCGGTCGTTGCAAAGCTTTGCGGGCCTCTTGGTGGAGGAGCATGAGAATGGCGGGAGCGAGGACGCGAAATCCTACGCAAAACGCATTGCGCGTGCTGCGGGATCCATGGATGCGCTGGTCACCGACCTGCTGGCTTACGGACGGATTGCGCGTTCGGAGCTGGAGCTGACGCGGGTGCCGGTGTTGCCGGCGTGGCGGGAGGCGATGGCGCAGTTCGAGGCGGACATCGCCGCGCGCGGCGCGCGGATCGAATCGACCGGGGTGTTCCCGCCGGTGCACGCCCATCAGGGCATGTTGGTGCAGGTGCTCGCGAATCTGCTGGGCAACGCGCTTAAGTTCGTGCCGGCGGGCACGACGCCAAAGGTGAATTTCCGGGCGGAGGAGTTTGGCCGGATGGTGCGCCTGTGGGTGGAGGACAATGGCATCGGGATCGCGCCTCAATATCAGGAGCGGATCTTCCGGGTGTTTGAACGATTGAACGGACGCGAATACGGGGGCACCGGCATCGGCCTTTCGATCGTGCGCAAGGGGGTCGAGAGGATGGGCGGGCGGGTGGGGGTGATCTCGGCCGAAGGCGCGGGATCGCGTTTTTGGATCGAGCTGGCGAAAGCCTGAGCGGCGTCGCTCAATGCCTTGGGATCATGCCTTCGCTCCGGCCAGGCGGGTGAGCGGCGCGTCGCGGTGGGCGGCGACCTCGTCGGCTATCTTTGAGGCGATTTGCAGGGCGAGTTTCCGTGCCGGCCCGGTGGCTTGCATCGAAAGGCCCATGTGCAGCCGCAGGCCGTCGGCCAGCGGTTGGAACAAGTCGGCATCGGCGGAGCGTTGCACGATGGCGAGCACCTCGGCGGTGTGGCCGACGGCGGCGAGCCGGATGGCGAAATGAATCAACATCCGGAACGAGGCACGGCAGATATCCGGGTTGGAGAAAAAACCGTCGAGTTCCTGCAGGTGGTGCTTGTGATCAGCTCCGTTCATGGGGGCAGTGTGGACAAAACAAGGCGTCGGCACGAGCTGTCGCACCTTTCGTGCCAGAGATTTAACCTGACCGTAATAACCGGACCGGGGTGGATTTCACGCTGGTTGCTTTTAAGCGAATTCCTTTAATCGGGCGGATGGGTTTTGCGGCCGATCTCCACATTCATTCGCGCTATGCGAGCGCGGTCTCCAAGGACATGACGCTGGAGAATATTTCGCTGCATGCGCGAAAGAAGGGGGTGGACCTGATTGGCACGGGCGACTGTTTGCAGCCTGCGTGGCTGAAGGAACTGGAGACGGGCTTGCAGCCGGTGAAGAGCCAGCCGGGATTTTTTGCGTTGCGGAAAGAACTCGGTGACGCGGCATCGGCCAAGTTGCCTGAAAAATTACGCAGGCCCCTGCGATTTTTATTAAGCACGGAGCTTCATTGTTCACCGGCGGGAACGGCCGAACTGCGCGGTCCGCATCATCTGGTTTACTTTCCCACATTCGAGGCGGCCTGGGGGTTTCATCGGAAGCTTTTGCCGTTTGGAGATCTCAACGAAGGAAGGCCGCGGGTCCGGCTCTCGTCGCAGGAGTTGCTGGAGCTGGTGCTTGAACACGGAAAAGGGACCGAGTTTGCGCCTGCGCATTGGTTGAACCCGTTTTTTTCGATCTGTGGGAGCCAGGGCGGGGGCGATGGAACGCTGGTCGGGCAGTTCGGCTCGCTGGCGCCGCATGTCACGTTGGTGGAAACGGGACTGACGTCGACGCCGCCCATGTGCCGGCGCGTATCGGGGCTCGACGGGCGCCGGTTGTTTTCGAATTCGGATGCGCATTCGTTGGAAAATATCGGACGTGAGGTGACGTTGATCGAAGGCGCGACGGACTATGAGGCGATCTTTGCGGCCTTGCGTGGAACCGGTCCGGGGCGCGTGACGGGCACGATCAAGTATCCGATCGAGCGCACGCGTTACTTCCGCAACTGGTGCGGGATTTGCCAGGATTCGTTCGATGACATGACATGTCCGACGTGCGGACGAAAACTGGCGATGGGTTCGCGGGACCGCGTCGAGCAAATCGCCGATCGGCCCGAGCCCATGTTCCCGGCCGATGCACCCTCGTATATGATGATTCTGCCGCTGGCCGAGGTGTTGTCGGATGTGCTCGGCGTGGACGATGGCAGCAAGGCAGTGCAGCAGCAGCACGCGCGGCTGTTGGAGAGCCTCGGCAATGAGCGCTATATTTTGACCGAGGCGACGCAGGACGAGATCGCACGGGCCGGCACGGCGCAGCTTGCGCGGATCATTGTCGGCCAGCGCATGCAACCGCCGGGGCGGAAGCCACCGAAGCAGAAGCGGACGGGCGATGAGGATCAGTTCTCGCTGGGAATAAGTTAACCCGTGCTTACGCGTTCCTGGGCCGGCCGAAGAGGGCGGGAATGACTGAGCCAAACAGAATCAAGGCGCCGCCGAGCAGTTCGGGCGCGGTGAAATGTTCGCCGAAGAAGGCGACTCCGCCGGCGGCGATGCCGAGTGGGACGAGCATTTGTAGAAGCGAGCCCTCGGCGACGGAGAGGTCGCGAAAGGCGTGGGTCATGAGGAGTTGTCCGACGGCGGCGCTGATGCCGGCACCGGTGAGGATGAGCCACGCGGTCGGCGTGAGGGTGGCGAGTCCGGTGGCGGCGGGGCCGGCGCAGATCAGCAGGCCGAAGACGCATTGGGCGGCGAAGATGGTCGAACTGTGTTCGCGGGCGTGGAGCTGGCGGATGGTGACGACGACCCAGGCGGCTCCGGCGGCGTTGAAGAGGGCGAGGAGGTCGTGAAAACCGGTGCGGGAGCCGGAGGCGAACGGGTTGGTGAGGAGCGCGAGGCCGACGAGGGTGGCGACGGCGCCGGTGAGGAGGGCGGGGCGGAGGTATTCGCGCAGCATCCAGACGGCGAGCAGTCCGCCCCAGATGACATAGGTGTTGTTGATAAACGTGGCGCGACCGGCGCCGAGCTTGGTGACGGTGTAGTAGAAGACGAGTGTCCCGAGTCCGCCGAGCACGCCGCGTTCGGCGAGTTTGCGGTTGGTGAACAAATGGGACGGTTGGAATTCGCGCCGGTAGAGGGTGACGACGATGATGAGGCCGACGACGAAACGGGCGGAGGCGACGACCCAGAGGCTCACGTTTTCAACGCCGGCGAGGGCGCGGATGAGGAGCACGTTGGTGATGAAGCACGCGGTGGAGCCGAGCATCAGCAGGAGGCTGGTGCGATGGGACCGGGTGGAGACGGCGGAAGTGGTCATGGCGATGTCGTGGGAACGAAACCGGGTCCGATGACGGCGCATAAAAAAACCGCGCCGGAATCGGGCGCGGTTGCGAAGGGGGAAGACGTTTCTTGAGTGTTGGATTAAGAAACGATCACCGACCGTGCAGCCGCGCATCCGCTGACGCGAAGAGCGCGCCAGAGAGCGAGTGCGGTTACACGGACTTTATGCTGATGGAGCATGGGTGAGGATTCGGAATACGCGGGATGAGTGGTTTTTGGCAAGCGTGGTCTAAAGAAAGTATGTTTCAGTGAGGAGTGTAGCCTTGATGGAAAGCGATCCGTGAACTGGGTTGAGTCTGAAGCAGTTTCGCAGCGTTCCGGTCCGCCCAGCCTGCGCATGATGGAAAGTCTACTCCCTTACTTGTTCGTCCACAGAGAAACTGCATACTGCGTAGCATGGAAAACTTAGTTCCGGTGCCCCCTTCAGAAGACGAAATTCAACAAGCGCTCACGGCGTTAGAGCCGACACGACGTCAACGTATCCTGCGGAAACTAATCATGGCTGCGTTAGGAAGCGTTCCATGGGTTGGCGGTATTCTAACGGCTATTCAATCTTACGGAGAAGAGGACGGTCAGTTACGGAGTAATTTGCTCCAAAGCCAATGGCTCGAAGAACATCGTAAGAAGTTTAAAGAGCTTACTGAAGATATAGCAGAAATCATCAATCGACTGCAGTCGACGAAGGCTGAGATCGAAGACCGACTCGAAAGCGAAGAATACCTCGTTCTGGTGCGAAAGGCTTTTCATACTTGGGATCAGGCTGACACAGCTGAGAAACGCGCTCACATTAAGAGACTCATTGCTAACGCCGGTGCATCTACACTGTGCCCTGATGACCTCATTCGATTATTTCTAGATTGGTTAGCCCTGTATCATGAAGCGCACTTCCTCGTCATTCGGGAGATATATAAAGCTCCTGGGGTTACCCGCGCTGACATCTGGCAGGCTATTCACGGTGATTTCCCCCGAGAGGACTCGGCAGAAGCAGATCTATTCAAGCTGCTTATTAGGGATTTGAGCACGGGAAGTGTCATCCGCCAGCACAGGGAGGCAAATTACCACGGTCAGTTCGTGAAAAAGTCGCTTACAAAGAGGCCGAGCTCTGGTGTGTTAAAGTCAGCTTTTGATGACGAAGAAGGCTACGAGTTAACGGCATTAGGAAGGCAATTTGTGCACTATGTCTTCACCGAAGTTGTCCCTAAAATTAACAATTCTTAGGAGAAGTAATTTGATGGAAGTGCACTTGAGCGCTGCCGGACTACGTTGCCGACGGAAACCTCAGGAAGGATCGTAATCGAGATATGATCCCAGCCACTTTTCGTGTTCGGCTAGGGGGATGCCGGTGCGTTGGGCATAATCTTCGAGCTGGTCTTTGCCGAGTTTTCCGACGGCGAAATATTTCGAGTCGGGGTGATTGAAGTAGAAGCCGCTCACGGAGCTGGCGGGATACATCGCGCAACTTTCCGTGAGGCCGATGCCGATTTCTTTTTCGACGGGGACTAGATTCCAGATTTGCGGTTTGTGGCGGTGGTCGGGGCACGCGGGGTAACCGGGCGCGGGACGGATTCCGCGGTATTTTTCGCGGATGATGTCGTAGGGGCTCAGGTTTTCGGTGAGTCCGAAGCCGCTGAGGTCGCGTTCTTTTTTGTGGAAGAACTCGGCCATCGCCTCGGCGATGCGGTCACCGAGCGCCTGCACCATGATCGCGTTGTAGTCGTCGCCGGCGGCTTTGAATTCGTGGGAGAATTTCTCCACCCCGGGGCCGGCCGTGACGGCGAAGCTGCCGAGGTAGTCGGCGCGTCCGGAGGATTTGGGTGCGACGTAGTCGGCGAGGCAGTGGTTGAACTGGTCGGCGGGTTTTTCGAGCTGCTGACGCAGGAAGTGGAAGGTGTGCAGGACCTGCGTGCGCGTTTCGTCGGTGTAAATTTCGACGGAGTCGCCGACGCTGTTGGCGGGCCAGAAGGTGAGGATCGCTTGGGGTTGAAAGCGGTTCTCGGCGATGATGCGGGCGAAGAGCGCCTTGGCATCGGCAAAGAGTTTGGTGGCTTCGACGCCGACGACTTCGTCGGTGAGAATCTGCGGGAAGCGCCCGTGGAGTTCCCACGCGCTGAAGAACGGACCCCAGTCGATGAATTCTTTTTCGAGGAGTTCTTTTACGGACGCGTCGCGGAAGACCTGCGTGCCGAGGAACGACGGCTTGGGGATATCGGTCGCGGCCCAGTCGAACTGCGGAGCGCGAGCGCGGGCGGTGTCGAGGGAGAGGAGTGGGCGCTTGTTTTGGCGCGAGGCGAAGTCGGTGCGGGATTTTTCCTGCTTGGCGCGGATGTCGGCGACGAAGGCGGGTTTGTTGTCGGGATTGAGCAGTTGCGAGACGACGCCGATGACACGCGAGGCATCGAGCACGTGGATGACGGGTTCGGAGTAGTGCGGGGCGATCTTCACGGCGTTGTGCGCGGCGGACGTGGTGGCGCCGCCGATGAGGAGCGGGATTTTAAAACCTTGGCGCTCCATTTCCTTGGCGTTGTGAACCATTTCGTCGAGCGAGGGCGTGATGAGGCCGGAGAGGCCGATGATGTCGGCGTTTTTCTCCTTTGCGGCAGCGAGGATCTTTTCGCACGAGACCATGACACCCATGTCGATGACCTCGTAATTATTACAGGCGAGGACGACGCCGACGATGTTCTTGCCGATGTCGTGCACGTCACCTTTGACCGTGGCCATGATGATCTTGCCCTGCGCCTTGGCGGTGCCGCCCGACGCGATGAGCGCGGCCTTCTCGGCTTCCATGTAGGGCTGCAAGTAAGCGACGGCCTTCTTCATGACGCGGGCGCTTTTGACGACTTGCGGGAGGAACATTTTGCCGGCGCCGAAGAGGTCGCCGACGACGCGCATGCCGTCCATCAGCGGGCCTTCGATGATCGTGAGTGGCTTGTCGTATTTCTGGCGGGCTTCCTCGGTATCGATGTCGATGAACTGGTCGATGCCTTTGACCAGCGCATGACTCAAACGCTCCTCAACGGAGCCTTTGCGCCATGCTTGGTCAGTTGAGAGTTGAGAGTTGAGAGTTGAGAGTTTGTTATCGGCACCGGAGGTTTTGAGTTTTTCGCCGTATTCGACGAGACGCTCGGTGGCGTCGGGGCGGCGGTTGAGGAGGACGTCTTCGACGAGGACGAGGAGTTCTTTTTCGACCTCTTCGTAGACCTCGAGCATCGACGGGTTGACGATGCCCATGTCCATGCCGGCTTTGATGGCGTGGTAGAGGAACGCGGAGTGCATGGCTTCGCGCACGGGGTTGTTGCCGCGGAAGCTGAAGGAGACGTTGGAGACGCCGCCGCTGACTTTGGCGTGCGGGAGGTTGGCTTTGATCCAGCGGGTGGCCTCGATGAAATCGACGGCGTAGTTGTTGTGCTCCTCGATGCCGGTGCCGACGGTGAGGATGTTCGGGTCGAAGATGATGTCTTCGGGCGGGAAGCCGACTTGGTCCACGAGGAGCCGGTAGGCGCGTTCGCAGATACGGATTTTTTCGGCGTAGGAGGCGGCTTGTCCGTTTTCGTCGAAGGCCATCACGACGACGGCGGCGCCGTAGCGGAGGATAGTGCGCGCTTGGTCGAGGAACTTGGCTTCGCCTTCCTTGAGCGAGATGGAGTTTACGATGCCTTTGCCTTGAAGGCACTTCAGGCCGGCCTCGATGACCTCCCACTTGGAGGAGTCCACCATGATGGGGACCTTGGCGATCTCGGGCTCGGAGCCGATGAGCTGGAGGAAGCGCGTCATGGCGGCGACGCCGTCGATCAGGCCGTCGTCCATGCAGACGTCGATGACGTTGGCGCCGTTGTCCACCTGCTGGCGGGCGACGGAGACGGCTTCCTCGTAATTGCCGGCTTTGACGAGCTTGGCGAACTTGGGGGAGCCGGCGACGTTGGTGCGCTCGCCGACCATGAGATAGGAGCCGAGTTGTTGGGTGAAGGGGAGGGAGCCGGAGAGGCGGAGGGGCTCCAGAGAAGTAGCGGGTAGCGAGTAGCGGGTAGCGAGTAGGTCGGAGTTGGCGACGGCGAGGTCAGCGGCGGACGCGACGGGTTTGGGCGTGACGCGGGTGGCGGTGGGTTTGCGCGGGGATTTGGGCGCGAGGGCGTTGGCGATCGCGGCGATGTGTTCGGGGGTGTTGCCGCAGCAGCCGCCGGCGATGTTGCACAGGTGGCTGTCGGCAAATTCGCCCATGTAGCGCGCCATGTCGGCGGGCTCGAGGTCGAAGCCGGTGGGCGTGAGCGGATTCGGGAGGCCGGCGTTCGGGTAGGCGGAGATGAAGGTGTCGGTCGCTTTCTCGGACAGCTCGGCGAGGAACGGCCGCATGAGGTCGGGGCCGATGGAGCAGTTGAGACCGATGGAAAGCGGCTTATGGCTGCGGACGGCGCTCCAGAGGGCTTCGACAGTTTGCGCGGAGATCATCGTCTCGCCGCCGCGACCAACGGCGGCCGAGATCATGAGCGGGAGGCGGATGTTGTCCTCGGCGAACACCTCTTCCATGGCGACGAGCGCGGCCTTAGCGTTGAGCGAATCGAAGATGGTTTCGACGAGTAACAGGTCGGAGCCACCGGCAATGAGGGAGCGGATCTGGCGGCGGTAGTCTGCTTTGACCTGGTCAAAGGTGATGACGCGGAAACCGGCGTCATCGGCGTCGGGAGAATTCGAGAGCGAGACGGTGAGGGGCCCGATGGCGCCGGCGACGTAGCGGCGGCGGCCGGTGGCGTTGGCGATGCGGTCGGCCCACTCGCGGCACTGGCGGGCGGACTGGAAGTTGATGTCGTGGGCGAGTTCCTGGAGGAACTTGTTTTCGATGACCGACTGATAGAACGCCGGGTCCTTGCGGCCACCGTGCTCGCGGGGGTCTTCGATGAAGAACTCGCTCTGGCCGATGCTGGTAGCAGAGAAAGTGTTGGTCTCTATAATGTCCGCTCCGGCTTCAAGGAAGCGGCGGTGGATGTCGCCGAT
>JAQSWS010000019.1:0-48705 GCA_029266495.1 Rariglobus sp.
GAGGCGGAGAGGGCGCGGCGATAGATGC
The DNA here is from genome assembly GCA_029266495.1 of Rariglobus sp. Lineage (GTDB taxonomy): Bacteria > Verrucomicrobiota > Verrucomicrobiia > Opitutales > Opitutaceae > Rariglobus. The sequence continues at coordinate 29 of JAQSWS010000019.1, forward strand.
GGAGATCGTCGAGCTGGCCGTTCCAGCCGTTGAAGCCGTTGCTGGTGTCGCCGACGCGGAGGAGGCGGCTGACGCGGCCTCCGGTGCCGGTGTTCCATTGGGTGTAGGTCGTGCCGCCGTCGAGGTAGAGACGCGCGCGCCAGGTGGCACCATCGAGGTAGTTGACGAGCGTGACGAGGTGCCACTGGCCGTTGTTGAGCGCGGGAGAGTTGAGCTGGCCGCTCCAGTTGTTGCCGGCGATGCCCTGGAGGTTGGTGGGCGAGTCGTTGGCGGTCCAGAGGCGGTATTGAACGTTCCAGTTTTCGTCGGCGAAACCGTTTTTGCTGATGATCGTGCGGTAGCTCAGCGATGTCGTGGTGCGGACCCAGACGGAGATCGTGAAGGCTTGGGCACGGGCGTCGAAATCAAGGTCGCTCTGGTTGGCGGGGAAGAAGGACGTGAGGCCGCTGGCGAGGTTGGACGAGCCGTAGGCGCCGCCGAAACGGCCATCGGAGGCCCACGCGGCGCCGGGGACGTCGGTGGTGTGATTGTTGCCCGCCGTAGTGGAATCCCAGATACGCGTGCCCGAACCTTCGTCGAAGGTGTAGTGAAGAAGGAGGTCAGGATCGGTGCCGAAGCCGCCGACGGGACGGATGTCGAGAGTGAGCTGGCGGTCGGCGTAGCCGGAGCTGTCGGCGACGCGGACGGTGAAGGTGGCGTTGTTCACAGGCGCGGCGGGGGTGCCGGCGAGGCGACCGTCGGCGGTGATGGCGAGGCCGGCGGGAAGCGCGCCGGAGGCGAGGACCCAAGTGCGCATGTCGATGCCCCCAAGGGCGGTGAGAGGGAGATCGTAAATGCGTCCGGCGGTCAGCACGGGCAGGGTCGCGGTGGTGATGGCGAGAGCGGGATTGATCGTGAGCTGGGCGGACGCGGAGGTGACCTGATTGACGGAGTTGGTGACCGTGACGGTGTAGGCACCGGCATCGCTGAGGGTGACGGCGTCGAGGATGAATTCGGGGGCGTTTGTGCCGACGGGCGTGGTGTCCCGATACCATTGGTAGGTGAAGGGGCCGGTGCCGGCGACGGAGACGAAGAGATTCAGCGGATTGCCGACGGCGAGGGTTTGAGTGGCGGGCGGAGTGAGAACGCTCGGTGCGGTGGGGGCGGGAGGGACTGGGGCGGCGAGAGGAACGCCGGAGGCATCGCGGCCGTCGAGTTGACGGAGGTAGGCGAGAAGATCGTCGCGATCACCGGTGGAGAGGGCGAGGACGCGACGGTGGGGTTGGGCGGCGAGGAGATCGTCGGCGTTGGCGACCACGAGGGCGTTGACCGTGAGGTCGGCGTTGCCGCGCAGGACGTCGATGGTGTTGGTCGCGCCGGGCTGGAGCGCGGCTTCGACGACGACCCACAGCCAGCCACTGGTCATCCAGCCGTTGTCGGGATACTGGCGGAGGACGGCGAGGGTTTGCTCGACGCCGTTGATGCGAAGGAGGGCGGTGCCGTTGTTGTATTGGCGGATGTAGCGGAGCGCGATGCGAGCGGTGCCGCCGGTGAGGCCGCCATCGACGGCGGCGAAGCGGATGCCAGGCGGAGTCGCGGCACCGGCCTCGGCGCCGATGAAGGCGGCGGTTCCGCCGAAGGCGTTGCGAAAGGAACCGCCGCCACCCTCGACGGGATTTTCGGTGAAGGTGGCGATGGCGGCGGGAACGACAGTGGTGAGGTGCTGGGCATCGGCGCCGAGACGGAGGGCACCGCCGGCGTAGGTGAAGACGTCGGAAAGCGTTTCGGCCTGGCCGTTGTGAAGGTAGGTGCGGGAGGCGTGGAGTCCGTGAAGCGTGGGCGTGTCGATGCCGGTGAGCGGGCCGCCGAGGCGGAGGCCGGACAGCGAGGAAAGCGTGCCGGTGTCGTGCAGGTTGGGCGTGGATACGGAGCTGCGAATGCTGTCGGTGCGAGCGGTGCCGGAGTGGCAGTCGGCGCAGGACTGGGCGGTGAAGACCGTCTGACCGCGGAGGGCGGCGGCGGTGAGAGAGCCGTCGGTGTTACGCGCGGGACTGCGCGGAGTGGAGGCGGGCGAGAGCGACGTGATATAGGCGGCGAGAGCGTCGAGTTCGGGGCTGAGGCCGGCTTTGCCGGAAGCGGGCGACGGGTGCTGGGCGGCGAATTGTTGAGGCGTGAGCGGGAGGAAGCCGGTGCCGCCGAAGGGACCGCGGATGTCGTGTTCGAAATCCTGAACCTCGTCGAAGTTGGCGGACCAGTGGAGGTTTCCATGGCCGAGGCCGGAGCGGCCGCGAAGATCGGTAGTGCGACGCAGACCCTCGCCGCGGCCGGTGAAATCCCAAATGCGACCATCGGTGCCGCCGTCGACGTGGCAGGTGGCGCAGCTGATGTAGCTGTCGGCCGACATGCGAGGATCGGCCGCGTTGTAGAAGATTTGTTTGCCGAGGAGGACATCGGCGGCGAGCGGTTCGGTGGCGACAGTAACGGTGGTGGGGAGGAGCGGAAGGTTGGTGCGGTTTTCGGAGAGGAACGGCGCGGCGTTTCGCACGGTGACAGAGCGGTCCATGAAGTTCTGGGTGAAGAGACGCTGCGTGACGGGATCGATGAGCAGGCCTTGGGGCGCGAGGCCAGCGGAGAGTTCGAAGGCGATGACGGCGGGGATGGTTTCGGTGGCGCCCTGAGTTTGCTGATTGGTGAGCGGGGCGAGGCCGAGGGCATCGATGGCGGAGACCTTGTTGTTGCCTTGGAGCGTGACGAGGAGTGTGTCGCCGAGGGGCGTGTAGGTGAGGGCGCTGGGGCTGTCGGAGTTGTCGAAATCGCGGCGTGCGTGACGGATTTCGGCTTGGCTGGACGCGAGATCGATGAAGGAGACGACGGAGCGCGCGGTGGTTTCGTGAGTGAGGTCACCGACGCCGAAGAGAAGGCCACGCTGGGTGTTGTCTTGCTTGGAGGCGATGGCGGCACGGGTGCCGTCGGGCGAGATGGCGATGCTCGTGAGGTAGTTGGGCACGCCGGAGCCGCGGTCGCCGCCGTCGAGGGTATTGGCGGCTTCGAGACGAATGGTGCGGGTGAGGGTGAACGCGGGTGACGGCGAGGTTGTGAACGCGAAGTCGTCGACCTCGGCCTCCAGTTCGGGGGAGATGAAACGGGTGACGAGGACGCGAGTGCCGTTGCCGCTGATGGCGATGGCTCGGGGAGTGGGGAACGTCGCGATGCCGGCGGGCGTGGCGGAGGGATTGGCAGCGGAGTAACGCTGAAGTTGCGCGGAACCGTAGAGCGTGACGAAGAGCGACTGGCCGTCGGGGGACGCGGCGATGCCGAAGGGAGCGGAACCGTAAGGTAGGGTGACGGTGGCGTGGGTGGTGCCGTCGGGATTGAGAACGCGGAGTTGGTCGGAGCCGTGGCAAGTCACCCAGTAGCGGCCGAAGGCGTCGCGCGCGATGTTACGGGGGTTGGAGTTCGCGCCGGTGGAGTGCTCGGCGAGTTTGGCGCCGGTGGAAGCATTGAGGACGGAGACGGTGTGGGCGTCGGGATTGACGACCCAGAGGCGGCGTCCGTCGGGATCGTCGCCGATGGCGAGGGTGCCGCTTTGCGTGGGTCGCGGGCCGGCGGGAGGAGTGATGACGAGCAGACGGAGGGAGTCGGCGACGATGGCGCCGTGGCTGTCGCGGATCTGAACGAGGACGCGAGGACGGCCGGCGGTGGTGTAGGTGTGTTGGGCAGAGGGAGAGTCAGTCCAATCGGACCAGGTGCCGTCGAAATTAAAGCGGTATTCGAGCGGGCCGTCGCCGGTGCCGGAAGCGGTGACGGTGAGCGGAGTGCCGGGGGCGGGCTGATAGACGTTGGATGAGACGCCGGTGAACACGGGCGGGGGAGTGGAGTTGAGTCCGCCGCCGGTGGAGAAGCGGAAACTGTAGGGCTCGATATAATTTCCGGCGGTGTCCACGAAGCCGATCTGGTTGGCGGGGTCGGAGAGGAAATCCACCTGGTAGGTGGTGTCGGCGGTGAGACCGGCGTCGGGCGTGAACGTGAGGTTGCCGGAAAAATCGTGGAGCAACAGGCCGGCGACGGGAGAGCCGAGGGTGTTGCCGGCGAGGACGGGGCGGACGGTGAAGTCGATGCCGTTGCGCGGGCCGCCGTTGCGAGGATGTTCGTGGAGCAGGAAGCTGAGCGGGGCGTGGCGCGGGTAGTTGGTGCGGTTGACCTGCGGAATGTGGAAGGCGACGCGCGGCGGCGTGGTGTCGGGCGCCTGCTGGTGGACCCAGACGCCCATGCCCTGGTTGAAGCCCTGGATGGGGTAGCCGCCGGTGAGCCAGAGATTACCAAGGACAAGGGACATCTGGCTGGTGTTCACTCCGGTGGCGACCTCGTCGAGGGTGAGGACGATGGGGTTGGCGTCGCCCGCGATGAGGCGGGTCATGTCCACCTTGCGGTTGTGGATGAAGGCGAAGTTGTCCTGATAAACCGGATACGAGGCGTTGGTGAAAGCCGGGACGGTGAGACTGGCGGCGAGGCGGATGGAGCCGTCGCCGGCGGGATGGGTGGCGGCGGTGATGTCGGCAGCCTCGAGGATGTTGGTGGTGGAGCCGACGACGTAGAGACCGGTGCCGTCGCTGAAGAGATTGGGCCAGTAGCCGTGGAAGCCGCCCGGCAACGAGCCGACCAGGTGCGGCGTGATGGAGCGGGTGGCGGGGTCGTCGAAATTGTTATACTGGAGACGATAGACGACGATGCCGTCGGCGCCGGCGTTGCCGCTGCGGGCGAAAATCAGGAGGTCGCCGAAGAACATCGAGTGCCAGTCGCCGCCACCGTAGGCGCCGACATGGTCGATGGTGGCGAGAGTTTGGAACGACGCGTAACCGTTGGGTGAGAGGGATACTTTGCGGATGTCGATCGGCAGGTCCTGGATGTCATACCAGAGTTGGGTCGAGTCCCACGGGCCGGCCTGGGCGGACCGATTATAGCCGAACGGGAGCTGGCCGAGGTTGGGGATGCCGGCGGTGCCACCGAGTTCGACGGGCGCGCCGAAGGAAGCGACGCGGAGGACGCCCGGAAGGAGGAGGTTGTCCATCTGGGCGGTGCCGTGGGCGTTCCAGCCATAGTTGCCCTGGATCCAGCGGTTGTTCGGGTAGGTGAGATTGAAGTCGGACGGGTGGCGGCGGACGGGGGCGGCGGGGTTGGAAATATCGTAAACGCGCAGGACGAGGTCTGACTCGGGGCGGGAGCCGGGAGCCTCGCCGCCGACGATGATCCAGCCGTTGACATAATTGATCGAGGTGGTGCGGCCGATGGGTTCGGAACCATTGGCGACGGGATGGCTGAGGAGCGTGCCGGGCACTTCGGCGCGCGGCTGGTTGAGGAAGCCCTGGGTGGTGACTTGGGCGCGGGCGGCGGAGAGAAGGAAAAGACAGGGAATGGCCGCAAAGAGGCGCAGAAGACGCAAAAAAACGGAAGCGGATGCGGAGGCGGGCATCGGGGAGGGGCGACGCAAATTACCTAGGAGCGGAGGCTGCCCAGAGCGAGCGCGCAGCATGGGAAAATCCCGTAAAACCGACAGGCGAGGGATGGTGGAGGCTACGGACCAGCGGATAAAAACAGTCATGCGTCCTTGCTACGGGGAAAAGGACGCAGCGTTACCGACTTCGACGTTTTAATCGAAGAAGCGGAAAGCGCTTTAACCGATGGGGCCTGCTTACCCGATCCAGGCGGCGATTTGTTCGATGAGTTTTTCGCGGGTGGGGCGGTAGGCCAGCTCCAGTTCGGGGGCGAAGGGGACGGGCATGTCGGCGGACGCGATGCGAAGGGGGGCGGCTTCGAGGCTGAAGAAATGCTCCTCGGTCAGGCGGGCGACCAGCTCGGCGCCGAAGCCGTGGGTGCGGCGGCCCTCGTGCAACACGATCAGGCGGTGGGTGCGTTCGAGAGAGGCTTTGATGGCATCGAGCTGGAGTGGGGCGAGTCCGCGGAGATCGAACAGGTCGAAGCTCTTTTCGTATTCGTTTTCAAAATACGCGCAGGCCTCGGCGGCGGGGAGGGTCATTTCGCCGTAGGTGACGAAGGTCGCGTAGGTGCCCGGCCGGAGCAGCTTGGGTTGCCAGACGTCACGGTAGTTTTTATCCCAGGCGACCGGGTGTTTGCCACGGCGGTAGAGGCCCTTGTGCTCGAAGATGAGGACGGGGTTGTTGTCCTCATAGGCGGCGAGGATGGCGTTGAACGCATCCTGCGGGGTGCTCGGGTAGATCGCCTTGAGGCCAGGCATGGAGAGGAAGAGCGACTCCAGTTCTTGCGAGTGGAAGGAACCCATCGTGAGACCGCCGCCGCAGGGGAGGCGGAAGACCAGCGGCACGGCGGCGCCGGCGCGGAAGTGGTAGGTGGCGGCGTTGAGCGTGATCTGGGTGACCGCCTCGGTGGAGAAGTCGGCGAACTGGAATTCCTCGATGGGGCGGTGGCCGTTGAGGGCCATGCCGATGGCCCAGCCGGTGCAGGCGCTTTCGCAGAGGGGGGTGTTAAAAACCCGCGGACGGCCGAAATCCTTGAGGAGGCCGTCGGTGACTTTGAACGCACCGCCGTAGGTGCCGATATCCTGGCCGAGGATGAGCGATTCAGGACGCTCGGCGAGGACCTTGCGGAGGGCGGCGTTAATGGCTTGGGCGCTGGTGAGTTGCTCGGAGGCGGCGGGGGTGGGCTGCCACGGGAGGGCGGGGGCGGGCGGGGCAAAGACCTCGGCGAGGAGGCTGGCATCGGCGACAGGGCGCGCAACGGCGAGCGAGACCTGGATGCAGGCTTCAAGGAAGGCGTGAAGTTCGGCCTCGATTTTTTCGAGGGCGGCGGCGTGGCCGGCGGCGACGAGCTTGGCGCGGAACTTGGGGAGGGGGTCCTGGGCGAGGATGGCGTCCAGTTCGCCGGGGGCGAGGTAGTCGCAGGTGTCGTAAGCGGCGTGTCCGCGCATGCGGAGGGTGTGCGCCTCGATGAGAACGGGCCGCGAGGTGCTGCGCACCTTGTCGATCGCGGCGGCGAGGGTGCGGGTGATCGTTTCGACGTCGCCGGTGGCGTCGAGCGAGTAGCCTTCCATGCCGTAGCCGGCGGCGCGTTGGTAGAGTTCGGTGCCGGCGGTGAACTGTTCGCTGACGGGGGTGGAGTAGGCGTATTTGTTGTTCTCGATGATGAAGACCACCGGCAGGGAGAGGAGCGAGGCGAGGTTGAGGGACTCGTGGATGTCCCCGGTGCTGGAGCTGCCGTCGCCAAAGAAGGTGAAGCCGACGGCGGGTTTGCCCTGACGGCGCTGGGAGTCGGTCACGCCGAGGACGTGCGACAGCATGGAGCCGAGATGGGAGATCATCGGCAGCGAGCGGTTTTTGACGTCGCCGTGGTGAACGTTGCCTTCGCGGGCCTTGGTGGGGCTGCCGGCGTTGGCGAAATACTGGTTGAGGTGATCGCAGAGGTGGTCGCTCCAGATCAGGTGTCCGCCGAAATCGCGGTGGGTGAACGAAACGGCGTCGATCGTTTTATCGGCGAGCAGGATCAGGGGAACGATGAGTGCCTCGTTGCCCTGGCCGCCGGTGACGGTGCCCTTGATGAGGCCCTGGCGAAAGAGATCGAGGATGCGGTTGTCGCCGGTGCGGGCGAGGTGCATCCACGCATAGAGGCGCAGGAGGGCGGAGGCCGGGTTTTGATCGAACTCGCCGGCACGGAGATCGCGCTCGGCAAGAATGGCGGGAGGTGTGGGAAAAGCCATGTCCAAGCCGGAGACGGTGAGGAGCGGGTGCGGGGTGGGCAAGCCTGCGCGCAGTCGCCGTAACGGCGGCTGCGCGCAATGACCAATGACCAATGACCAATGACCAATGACCAATGACCAATGACCAATGACCAATGACCAATGACCAATGACCAATGAGCGGGTGGTTAATACCGGTCCATTACGCCGAAGAGGACCCAGGCGAGGCTGATATTCCCCATGACGAAGAAGCCGAGCAGGAAGGGATCATACCAGGGGCGGCCTAGAAACAGATTCACGATCACGAGTCCGTTGATCAGGCTGGCAGCGATGAGGTAGTCGGTTCGCCGCCGGTTTTTGCGCGGACGAAGGGGTGTGAGGAGATCGCCCTGAACGGCTTTTTCGCGGGCGAGGTTGGCACTCAGGATTTCCTGGACCGAAGGTGCGGCGTCGGTTGCGGACGTGTTGACCCGCTTGATCGGATGGGCACCGAGTTTGTATTTGGGGCGCTCGGGTAGGAGTTCACTGCAAAGTGCCTGGAAATCACGCAAGGGTGCCCAGGTGTCGGGCTCGGTTTCCGGCGCAACCGGGGTGGTGCTCGTGAGCACGCCGATGTCGGCCTTCTGGCGGAGAACGAGGAGACTGTGCGGACCGGTGCGCAGGCCGTCCTCCATGAGGAAGTATCGCAAGGCGGCGGGCATGTGCGGAGGAGCGGCTGACAGGGGAGGTGGCGACGGCACGGGGCGGAAAGCGCCCGTCATCCCCCCTCAGGCCTGTTCGATTTTTTGGATGCGGGCGATGTGACGGCCGCCTTCAAACTCGGTGGCGAGCCAGGTCCGGGTGATCTGGAGTGCTTCCGCCTCGGTGACGGTGCGTTGTCCGAGGGAGAGGACGTTGCCGTCATTGTGCGAACGGTTCCAGATGGCGACCTGTTCGTTCCAGCAAAGCCCGCAGCGGATGCCTTTGACCTTGTTGGCGACGATGGCTTCGCCGTTTCCGGAACCGCCGAGGACGATGCCGCGCTGGAATTCGCCACGGGCGACCGCTTCGGCGGTGGGTCGGATGAAGTCGGGGTAGTCGCAGGAGGCGTCCGAGTAGGTGCCAAAATCGCGGACGGTATGGCCATCCGCAAGGAGCGCAGCCTTAATGGCTTCCTTATAAGCGAAGCCGGCATGGTCGGAACCGATCGCGATGGTGTAGGTCTTCATGGAGGAATTAATAAGAGCGGACGAAGTCGGGGAATGTCGTTATTCTGCGAGCGTTCGCGGGCAGCAAATCAAAACGTGCCGACCTCTTGTTTCCCATTTTTCGAACCATGAAAACATTGTTTCCCGTCTGTCTTGCCCTGGCATTGATCATCTTGAGCGGAGGGTGTGCATCATCACCGCAGGCCCGCATCGCCAAAAACCAGGAGGCCTTCAATGGCTACCCGGCGGAGGTGCGCACGGCGATCCAGCGAGGCGAGGTTGCCGTGGGCTTCACTCCCGAGCAGGCAAAGCTTGCATTGGGCGAACCGGATCGCGTGCTCACCCGCACCAGTGGAGAGGGGAACACGGAGATATGGATTTATCGCGAGCCCAGCCCCCGCTTTGGCCTCGGCATGGGCGTTGGCATGAGCAACGGTTCCATGGGGACGGGCGTGGGCGTCAGCACCGGGGGACGGGAATTTTCCGACGAACGGATGCGAGTGATTTTCACAGCTGGACGCGTGACCGCGGTGGAGCAAGTTTCGCGGTAACCGCTGTTTTGAAACTTCATGAAAACCTCGTTTATTCTTTCCGCGTTGCTGGTGCTGACGGTGTGGGGGGCGGGTTGCGCGTCGCCCGATGCACGCATCAAGCGTTCGCCGGAAATCTTTGCGCGGCTGACGCCCGAGCAACAGGCGCTGGTGAAAGAAGGAAAGGTGGCGATCGGGTTTGATGCCGATGCGGTGAGGCTTGCAGTGGGAGCGCCGGATCGCACCTGGACGCGCACGGATGCAGCGGGTGTGAGTGAAGTATGGAGTTATACGACGTGGACCAACGACCGGGGCTATCCGCTCTACCGCGGCTGGTATCATGTCGGCTCGGGCCTGTATCCCTATTATTTGAACGAGCCGGCCCGCAAGGAGCAGGAGTATTTTAAAGTGGTGTTCGGCCCCGACGGTAAAGTGACGGCGATCGAGCAGGACTCGCGCTGAAATACAGTGGCGTAAGGTGGGAATGGAGCCGTGCTTGCGTTGATGCAAACCGGTGGCCAGCCTCCCCGTCCATGTCCGGCTGGATGGCGGCAAACCGCGATTACCTCATTTTTATTTTGGCCTGTGTGGCGATCTTCGGATCGCTCGAGCTGTGGTTGCGCCGGCGGAGTCCCCATGGGCATCTGCCGAGGATCGCCTGGCCGACGCTGGGTGGATTGTTGATCACGGGCTGGTTTCTGGTGGAGGCCGGCGGACGTTCGGAAAGCGACCGCATCCAGGGTTTCCTGCAAGGCGTCGCGCCCACGTATGCGCAGGAGCTGGCGCGTATGGGACACGCAAAGCTGACCTTGGATACGCCGCCTGACGAAGCGGCCTACCAGCGGATGATTGCCGCCACGAAACGGTGGAAAGCGGTCAACCCGGTGATAAGCGACGTATATACCTTCCGTCTGGTGGACGACGTCGTGCGGCTCATGGTGGTGAGCGAGACCGATTACGATCGGAACGGAAAAATTGAGGGGCCGCGCGAGCAACGTGTTCCCTTGGGCAGGGAATACCCGCAAGCGGATGAGAACATGCTGCGTGCGCTGGAGGGAGCACATACCTTTTCCGAGAAGCCGATTCGTGATGAATGGGGCGTGTGGGTGAGCGCCCAAGTGCCGCTGCGCGATGAACAAGGACGCATCGAAGGCGCGCTCGGGGTGGATTATCCGGCGGAGAGCTGGATCGAGGCCATCGCTTCAGGACGGGAGCGCATGATCTGGTTGCTGGCGGTGCCGGTGCTGCTCCTGGGTTTCGCGACGACAACGACCGGGGCCTTGCGCGCCGAGATCGGGGTGCGCCGGCGCATCGAGGCGCAATTGCGCGAGAGCGAGGCGCACTTGCGCACGGCGATCGACAGCATTCCCTTTGATTTTTGGGTGATGGACGCGGAGGGCCGCTACCTTCTGGCCAACGCGGTTTCGCGCCGGCAATGGGGCGACAGCACCGGAAAAGCCCCGGCGGATCTGGCGGTTCCTGCGGAGACCCGTGCGCTCTGGGAGCGAAACAACCGGCGGGCCTTTGCCGGCGAGACGGTGAGCGGTGACGTATACATGGAGGTCGCCGGACAGCGGCGCTTTTTCCACAACGTCGTTGCGCCGGTGCAGGTGGGGGACCGGGTCGTCGGCATTCTCGGCCTCAATGTGGATATCACCGAGCGGTTGAACGCCGAGGAGGCGCTGCGCAAGTCCGAGCGCCGGTTTGCCCAGCATGTGCGGCAGACGCCGCTCGCAGTGATCGAATGGGACGTTGAGTTTCGCGTGACGGCCTGGAATCCCGCGGCCGAACGAATCTTTGGTTACACGGCGGAGGAGGTTCTGGGAAAAGACACCGCGGCGTTGATTCTGGTGGATCGTTCCCGCCCCCACGTCGATCAGGTCTGGCGCGATATTCTTGCTCAACGGGGCGGCTGGCGCAGCACCAATGAAAACCGCACGAAGGATGGACGCGTGATCCTGTGCGACTGGTATAACACGGCGCTGGTCGATGAGGACGGCCGGGTCATCGGAGTGGCGTCGCATTGCGAAGATATCACCCAGCGCGATGTTCTAGAAAAGCACCTGCGTCAGACGCAAAAAATCGAATCTCTCGGACAGCTTGCCGCCGGCGTGGCGCACGAGTTCAACAACCTGCTCACCCCGATGCTGCTGCGCCTGGAGATGCTTCGGGGCGATCGTGCGGGCGATCCCGATCTCCTCGCGGCGTTGCGCTCGATCGAGGATGCGATCGACCAGGCGGGGCAGCTCAATCAGCGGATCCTCGCGGTCGGGCGTCGCTCGGTGGAGAAGCGCGAACTGCTGGCGCTTAATCCCATCGTGGACGACACGCTTGGCTTGCTGCGACACACGGTGGACCGGCGGATCGTGCTCGAGGTGCGACTCGCGCCGGGGATGGGGCCGCTCCTTCTGGACCGCGCGCAGGTGGCGCAGATCGTGGTCAACCTTACGCTCAATGCGCGTGATGCCGTGCTGGAGAAATCCAGGTCATTTGACGGCGGTGATTGGACTCCGCGCATTGAGGTTTCGACTGCCGCAGTCCAGGCGGCGCGCCCGACGGAGAATTCATCATCCGCCACCCGGGTGCGGTCCTGCCAGCGCCTCACCGTCACCGATAACGGCGCGGGCATGACCGCTGAGGTGCGCGGACATGTGTTCGAACCGTTTTATACCACCAAATCACCCGGGGAGGGCACGGGGTTGGGGCTCGCCGTGGTCTGGAACGTGGTGAAAAACCTGGACGGCTGGATCGAGATCGTGAGCCAGCCGGGGGCGGGGGCGACGTTCCACGTTTATTTTCCGGTTCCCGAGACGCCGGCCTCGGTGCCGGCAGCGACTTCGGCCCACGTTCGCTCGGACATGACCGGCGGCCAGGGGGCGGCGGGGCTGCGCATCCTGCTGGTGGACGACAACGTGTTTGTCGCCGACACGATCAACCACTTGCTGACCCGCACGGGGCACTCGGTGACGTATGCGCAAAACGGCGAGGAGGCGTGGGCACTCTGCTCCAAAAACGCCGGTGCGTTCGACCTCGTGATGACCGATCAAAACATGCCGGGGATGACCGGACTGGAGCTGGTCCGCCGCCTCCGCAAGGAGGGGGTTCCTCTTCCCGTGGTGGTGGTGAGCGGACACCTCGCGCCCGAGCTGATCGAGGATCTGGAGGCCTTGGGAGTAGCCGGCGTGCTGGGGAAGCCGTTCACCCAAAAGGAGCTCACGGCGCTGGTCGCCGGGGCATTTGTATCTAGAAATTGATACGCGCGGGGGGAGAGTGTGTGCAGTGCACGGACGGCGCCTGAAGCCTTCGCCGGACGAGGCATGGCGCGAGTGCCCGCCCTCCACTCGGAGCCAGGCCGGGGACGACGCGTGGCGTCCGTCCGCCTGGCTCCGGAGTTGATCAGTGCTTTACGTGCACGGTCGCCCCTTTGGGCTGGCCGATTTGCTGGAGCAGGTCGCCGAACCACGGGGCGCTCGTGTCGAACGGTTTGCCGCCTTTGATGCGGGGGAACTCGATCGCGCGGAGCACGCCCTTCTGGTCTTCGTCATGACCGATCACGCCGCTTTCACGACGGAGTGCACATTCCACCGCGAGGTCGGTGCAGCTCTTGATGAGCCGGAGGTCATCGGCATTGGCGGCGGCGGCGCGGGCGAAGTAGCCGGATTTTTGGACGAGGACTTTTTCCGCGCCGAGCATTTTGGCGAACTGTTCGCCGAACCATTTGCCGGGGTTGATGGCGTCGAGCTTGACGTGGCCGAACGCATCACGGGGGACCTCCTGGCCTTTGGCCTGCATCTCGGCGATGATCGATTCCACGCCGGCTCCCTCGCTGATAAAGATGTTCACGTTGTCGACGCGGTCCATGATGGCTTTCAGGCGCGTGGCCTCGGCGGCGAGATCGACCGCCATTTCCGGAATAAACACGGCGTGGATGTCGAGATTGTCACGCGAGAGGCCGAGGCCGGGAACGAAGGTTTCGCGGTCGAGGAGCTTGCGATAGTCGGCGGCGGTGGTGGCGGTCAGCCAGCCGCAGTTGCGTCCCATCACCTCGTGAATGATGAGCATCCGCGGGTTGGCGTTGTGCTCGGACACGACATTGCGGAAATAACGGGCGCCGTGCTCGGCGGCGGTCCAGGCTCCGAGGGACTGGCGGATCGGGTAGACGTCGTTGTCGATGGTCTTGGGCAGGCCGATGACCGTGAGGCCGTAGTTGTTCTTCGCGAGGAAGGCGGCGAGGTCCGCGGCGGCGGTGTTGGTGTCGTCGCCGCCGATCGTGTGAAGGATGTCGACTCCGTCTTTGATGAGCTGGTCGGCGGCGACCTTTTGGGGATCCTGGCCCTCTTTCACGAGGCCGCGTTTCACGCAGTCCTTCACGTTGGTGAGCTTCACGCGGCTGTTGCCGATGGGGCTGCCGCCGTGTTTATGGAGAACGGCGGCGGCCGCGCGTTCGGCAGGGCCGATCTTGTAGCTGTCGCCGAGGAGGAGACCTTTGTAGCCGCCATGGTAGGCGATGATTTCGATCTCGGGCGCGATCTCGGTGTAGCGCTCAATGAGCCCGCCGACGGCGGAGCTGAGGCAGGGCGCGAGGCCACCGGCGGTGAGGAGGGCGACTTTTTTGGGACGATCTGGGCGGGCGGGAGTGCTCATGGCGTGGTGGAAAGAGATCAGCGTGGAAAGCGGTTCGCGTGCCGTCGAGCCGGGAGGATGGGCGGGGGTTGGCAAAAAGGGCGCAGGTTTTGCAGGTGGAGCGGGGTTTCGGAAGGCAACGAATGACATGGAAATAGCGTGGAACCGGCCTTGGGTTTTCCACACTATCGAAGGATGAAAGCACCTAGCCTGTTAGCATTGGCGATGATGGGAGTTCTTCCTTTGGCGGATGTGCGGGCGGATGGGGATCGGGAGATCCCGGTCGAGCGGGCGCGCAACGCCCCCGTGTTCACCCTGTATTTCGAGAACGACTATTTCGGGGGCGAAGATCAGCATTACACGAACGGTCTCAAACTGTCCTGGGTCACCGGCGATCTTTCAGAGTGGGGGCAGGAAGGCTGGCGCAAGACCTTCGTGGAGTCGCTGCCTTTCGTGAATCAACCGGACCGGCAGAAGAATTTTGGCATTTCGCTGGGCCAGAATATTTATACGCCGCAGGACACGAATCTGGTGATTCCGGATCCGGATGACCGGCCGTATGCCGGCTGGTCGTATCTGGAGTTTAGCTTCATCAGCAAAACCGAACGCGTGATGGATACGGTGGCGATCCAGCTCGGCATCGTGGGGCCGCATTCCTACGCGGAGGATTTCCAGAAGGTTTTTCATAAGTGGATCAACGACGACGAACCGCGTGGCTGGGATTCGCAGCTCGAGGATGAATTTGGCATCAATCTGATTTTTGAACGCAAGTGGCGTCTGTATGCCCGCACGCTCGGCGATACACTGGGCATTGATTTTGTCCCGCACGTCGGCGCGAGCCTGGGCAACGTCCAGACCTATGCCAACGCCGGTGGGGTGGTTCGCGCGGGTTTTAATCTGCCGAGCGATTTTGGTGTGGATTTGATTCGCGGGGGAGGTGCGGTGAGCACGCCGGTCAATGACCGTGATCCTCGCGTTGCGGCGGACCGCAGCTGGAGCTTTTTTGTCTTTGGCGGTGTGGATGGACGCGCGGTGGGCCGGGATATTTTCCTCGACGGAAACACGTTTCGCGACAGCCCCAGCGTGGACAAAAAACCATTCGTCGGGGACGCCTATTATGGCGTCGGCCTGATCTTGGGAACCTGGCAGCTCACCTACACCGAGGTGGTGCGCACCCGTGAGTTCGACGGCCAGGATGACATGAGTTACTTCGGATCGGTAACGCTTTCGAAGGCGTTTTGAACGGGTGGACGGGCAGGTTGCGAAGCCGGCGGCGGGCCGGTTATTATATCGGAGCGAGGACGGTGCGAATCACATCGGCCGCGGTGTAGGACGGGCGATCCTTTGTGAAAAAACGTGGAAGGTGGGCCACATCATGACCGGCGGTGATCAGCGGCGGTTCATCATGCGAGGTGGAGTGCTGTCCCAGTCCGATGGTCGCGAGCAGGGTGTTGCATAGGCATTTGCGACCGACGGTATCGGCGGCGTTGCCGCCCTTGCGGACGTAATCGACGACGCTCTCACTGGGGCAGCGGTAGCCGAGGGAGCCATCGGGTCTGACGTAGGTTTCGCGCAAGTAGCCGAGATCGCAGATACGCGGGCGTTCGGCGTAACGAACGGGATTGGAGAGCGTGTCGGGGTGCTGGAGAACCTTGAAGGGGAATCCGGTGGGCGAGGCGTGCGGGTCGGTGTGAATATGGGTGCAACCGGCGAGGGCGAGGGCGCAGACATCGCGCTTGAGATCGGAGTCCAGTCCGGATTCTTCGCAGAAGGCAAATGCGGTGCCAATCTGCACGCCGGTCGCTCCGAGACGGTGGGCATCGGCGAGTCTGGCGGCATCGGCGTGGGAGCCGGCGATCCAGAAGGGAAGGCCGAGGGCCCGGATCTTGTCGAGATCGGGACGGTCGCGTTCGCCATAGAGGGGTTCACCGGAGGCGGTGAGTTGCAAGGGGCCGCGCGGCGGGGCGTTGTGGCCGCCGGCGGCTTCGGTTTCGACTACGAACCCGTCCACGCGGCCTGAAGCCTTGCGGGCAAGGGTGGTCGCCAGAGTGGCGGAGCTTACGATTGCAAGAAAACGCGGGCGGTTTAACGCGGGCGCGGTGCCTCCAAAAAATCCCGACGGATCGAATGTGGCAAAAACATCAACCGGTGGGGTCGCTGCGTCGGCGACATCGATTTTGAGCCGGGTGGTTTCGCCCCGGGCGAGTTGATCGAGCACTCCGGGAATGGCCCGGGGGATGCCTGCGCCCATGAGAACGTAGTCCACTCCGGCGAGCATCGCGCCGTAGAGTGAGGGGAGGGTGGGAATCTGGATTTTTTCGAGGAGATTGATGCCCACCAGTCCCGTGTGATTTTCCTTGGCGAGGAAGACCTCCACGAAATTGGCCGCGACGGTGAGTTCGGTCAGGGCCGGGCTGCCGGGCAGGTTCGGCATCGGGGTGAGTTTGAACGGTGCGCGGGGCGGCAGGCCGCCCGCTACGAAGTAGGTTGCCAGAATCCGATCGGCGACACCGGGCACAGGAAAGCGGGCGAGCGCCCGTCTCAAGTCTCCCGCGGAATCACCCTGCTGCAGGCGCCGGGCAAGCACGATGGGAAGGAGCGTGCCGGATACGACGCCGAGCTGGCCTTGCTGGGAAACCGCTCGGGCGAGCGGCCAGTTGGAGACTCCAACGCCCATTCCTCCCTGAATGATAATCGGCAGTGACATAGCCGGCAACTCAACCGGCAGGCGCTTGCGCATGAAAGGGGCATTTGCCCGATGTGCGCAGTGTGATGAGTTGTGATTGGATCCTAATCGAAACGCTTATGCGGGCTGATGATCGACAGCGCGGATTTGGCGATGACGCGGATCCGACGGGGTCGCCGGGGCTTCACGGTTATTATTCAGCCGCCCGCTTCAGCTTGAAGAATCCCTGGATCAGGGTGCGGCACTCCTCCTCCATCACGCCGCCGGCGGTGATTTCGAGGTGATGGTTGACGCGGGGTAACGCGTTCAGGTCGGTGGCGCCGCCGAGGCAGCCCATTTTGGGGTCGGGAACGGCGTAGCAGACCCGTTTGAGACGCGACATCAGCGTGGCGCCGGAGCACATCGGGCAGGGCTCCTTGGTGACATAGAGCGTGCAGCCCTCAAGGCGCCAGTTGCCCAGTGTGGTGGCGGCTTGGGTGATCGCGAGCATCTCGGCATGCGCGGTGGGATCCTGGGCGCTTTCGACGGTGTTGTGGGCAAAGGCGATTACCTCGCCGCCATGTTCGATCACGAAGCCGCTGGGCACCTCGTCGCGGCGCCACGCGTCGATCGCCTGGTTGTAGGCCAGGCTCATGAAAAACACATCGTCTCGCGCGAGTTGCGACGGGAACCGTTTTTCGAACGGACAATCGTTGGGGGTGGACGGTGGCATGAAGGAGGCGCGGGCGGAGAGTGGGGCGCGACCGGCGCACCGAGGAAAGCCTTGACTTACGAGGGGGAAAGATGGCTTACAAGTAGCTTTTATATACCCGAACCTGAACGCATGATCATCCTTGTCCCTGGCCTCGTCGCCGCTGTTACCCATGTCTGAATCCTCTGACGGCAAGTCCATTGAAGTTGAAGGCAAGGTCGTGACCGTCCTCCCCGGCACGATGTTCAAGGTGCAGCTGTCCAACGGCCATATCGTGCTCGCGCACATCTCGGGAAAGCTCCGCAAGAATTTCATCAAGATCGCCGCAGGCGATGGCGTGAAGATGGAGATGAGCCCCTACGACCTCGAAAAGGCCCGCATCACCTACCGCATGAAGGACGTGAACGCCCAGCCGTTCGTGCCTCGCAAGCGCCGTTACTGAGCCGTCGCGCCTTGTCCTTTGTTTTCCATCGACGCCGTCACCCTGACGGCGTCTTTTTTATGTCCGGTGGCCGACGCTTCTGAACAACCCGCTTCTCCTGTGCCCGCTTCCAGCCTGCCTGACGGACTGGACGATCCCATCCGTGATTTCGGGAACTCGCTTACGCTGGAGCGGGGGCGTTCCGACCGCACGCTGGAAGCCTATGAAAGCGACCTGCGCCAATGTGCGACCCATCTCGCCCGCGCCGGCGTGAAGGATTGGAAGTCCGCGACCGGCGACCACGTCATGGCGTGGTTGTATTCGCTCAAGCTGGAGCCTTCCGCCACCGCGCCCGCCGGCGGGGACTACACGGTGGCCAGCCTTGCGCGAAAACTGTCCGCGCTGCGCATGTTTGCCCGCCATCTCGTGCGCGAGCGTGTGCGGCCGGACGATTTCACCGAGTTGCTCCAAGGTCCCAAGCTCCACCGCAAGATGCCCGGCACGCTCAACACCGAGGAGATCGACTCCCTGCTGGCCGCACCGGTGGGTGGAGACGCGCATGCGTTGCGCGACCGGGCGATCCTTGAGCTGTTTTATTCGAGCGGACTGCGCGTCTCCGAACTCGCCAGCCTGACCCTGCAGCAAGTGGACCTGGAGGCCGGCTTTTTGCGGGTCTTTGGCAAGGGCTCCAAAGAACGTGTGGTGCCGGTGGGCGGCAAGGCATCGGATGCGCTTGCGGCTTACCTGACGGCGGGGCGGACGCATTTCGTGAAGCCGAAAACCGGCAGCCAGCTTTTTTTGAGCGAACGCGGCGCGGCGATCTCCCGACAGATGCTCTGGGTGCTTGTCAAAAAATACGCCAAGCGAGCTGGCATCACCAAGACGGTAAAACCCCACTTGCTGCGCCACTCGTTTGCGACGCATCTGCTCGGGGGCGGCGCGGACCTGCGCGCAATCCAGGAGATGCTGGGACATGCTAACATCGCCACGACACAGATTTATACGGCGGTGGAGGAGAAGCGGCTGCTCGACCAGCATGCGAAGTTTCACCCGCGCAACCAAACGACATCCCCGGCGGGGCCAAAAACCCCTTGACCGGTGGTTGATTCAAGGCGTCATCGTCTGCTTTTAACGGCCGTGACCATTACGCATTCGTCCACTCCCGCCACTCGCGTTGTCCGCGAAGTTTCGACGCGGGACCATGACGGGGCAAACGAAGCCGGCCTGCGCGCAGCGGGTTTTCATGCCAGGGTGTGTCTGAGAAAGAAATCAGACCATCGCTGGAGCTCTGCGAGCGAATCGAGCAAGAGCGCTGGGCCGGCGTTGTCCTCGGCGGCACGGCCCGCTGGGCCGCCTCCGCCTCGGTCGTCTTGGCCGAGCACCCTTTCTCGCTCACGCTGGCCCGGTTTCTTTCCCAGACACACCCTAAGGTGTGCGATGTTTAATTTTTCCCAACGGCACACGGTTGTGACCATGGATTTCTGTTCCCACTCATGAGCGACAAGATCACCCACGAATGCGGTATTGCGATGGTGCGGCTCCTCAAGCCGCTTTCCTATTACCAGGAAAAATACGGCACGCCGCTTTGGGGCTTCACCAAGCTTTTCCTCCTGATGGAAAAGCAGCACAACCGTGGCCAGGACGGCGCCGGCGTCGCCTGCGTGAAGACCGACATCGCCGCGGGCGAGCCGTTCATGTTCCGGGAGCGTTGCGTCAAAACCAACCCGCTGGACAAGATCTTCAAGACGCTCCTCGCGCAGTATAACGAGAAGGTCCAGGACGGCACCATTCACCCCGAGTTTCCGGACACGGTGAAGAAGCATTTCGATTTCGGCGGCGAACTGCTGATGGGACATCTGCGTTACGGCACCAGCGGCGGCTACAACATCTCGTCCTGCCACCCGTATTTCCGCCGTTCGCCCTGGCCGACGCGCAATCTGGCGCTTTGCGGCAATTTCAACATGACGAACACCGAGGAGCTGAACCAGTCGCTGATCGCGATGGGCCAGCACCCGATCTTCGCCACCGACACGCAGGCGATGTTGGAAAAAATCGGTTTCTTCCTCGACGAAGAGCACGAGGAGCTTTTCCGCCAGCGCCGCGGCGAGGGCCTCACGCCCGAGGAGACCTCCCGCCGCATCAGCGACGAACTCGACCTCACCCGCGTCATCACCCGCTCGGCCACGAAATGGGACGGCGGTTACACGCTCTGCGGCCTGATCGGCAACGGCGACGCCTTTGTCGCCCGCGACCCGTCGGGCATCCGTCCCTGCTGGTATTTCCAGAACGACGAAGTGATCGCCTTCGCGTCCGAGCGTGCGCCGCTCATGACGGTATTCGATCTCTCGCTTGACCAGCCGAAGGAGGTTCCCCCCGGCCATGTCATCGTGATGAAGAAAAGCGGGCAGGTGAGCACCTCCCGTTTTACCACGCCGCTTCCGCGCACCTCCTGTTCATTCGAGCGCATCTATTTTTCCCGCGGAAACGACATCGAGATCTACAAGGAGCGCAAACTCCTCGGCGGACGCCTCGCCGACCAGGTGCTCAAAGCGGTCAACCACGATTGGGAGCATACGGTGTTCAGTTTCGTTCCCAACACCGCCGAGGTTGCCTATTACGGTCTCATGCATGCGTTGCGTGAGAAGCGCCGCGACGAGGTCAAGAAAGCCATCCTGCAAGCCTCGCAAGAAGGGAAGTTGGACGATGCCCTCCTCGACGATCTCATCCTGC
This sequence comes from Rariglobus sp., assembly GCA_029266495.1. GTDB lineage: Bacteria > Verrucomicrobiota > Verrucomicrobiia > Opitutales > Opitutaceae > Rariglobus. Next base: position 20,584 of record JAQSWS010000019.1, read on the forward strand.
GCAACTGGCCGCGTGGCGAGAAGGTCGTTTCGAAGGACATCAAGATCCGCACCTTCATCGGCCAGGAAGGCATGCGAAACCAGCTGGCGAGCCACGTCTACGACATCACCTACGGTTCGATCAAGCCGGGTGACCACCTCGTGTGCGTGGACGACTCCATCGTGCGCGGAACCACGCTGCGCAGCTCCATCCTGCGCATTCTCTCACGGCTCAATCCGAAGAAAATCGTCATCGTTTCCACCGCGCCGCAAATCCGTTTCCCCGATTGCTACGGCATCGACATGTCGGAGCTCGGGAAATTCGTGGCGTTCGAGGCGACGGTCACGTTGCTGAAAGAGCGGGGCCAGGGGCACATTCTCCAGGAGGTCTACGAACTCTGCCGCGAAGCCGTCGCGAAGGGCGAATGCATCAATCACGTTCGCAAGATCTACGAACCGTTCACGCCCGAGGAGATTTCCGCGAAGATCACGGAGCTGGTCCGCCCGAAGAACATCGAATGGAAAGGGGAGTTTCAGATCATCTTCCAGACGATTGAAGACCTTCACGCCGCCGTGCCCAACCACACGGGCGACTGGTATTTTACGGGCAAATATCCGACGCCGGGCGGCTTCCGCGTAGTGAATCAGGCTTATCTGAATTATTTCGAAAAAGGCGAAGGTCGCAGCTACTGAGAGCATGGCGAAGGCGGCATCAGACATCGATCCGGCTCTGCCGCGCATTTATACCATCCGCAAACAGCGGGTGGTGCTCAGTTTTGATTTGGCTTTGTTGTATGGGGTTGAGCCGCGACAACTTGTTCAGGCGGTTAATCGAAACCGGGATAAATTCCCGGATGATTTCTGTTTTGTCCTTACTCGGGATGAAGTTGTGAACTTGAAGTCACAAATTGTGATTTCAAGTTTGGGGCATGGCGGCGCCCGCAAGCCCCCCACGGCATTCACCGAGCACGGGTGCCTTATGGCCGCCACCGTGCTGCGTAGCGAAAAAGATGAGCCTATATCTTGTTCGCGCATTTGTTCAGATGCGCGAGCAACTCACCGCCAACCTCGGCGTTCTTCGTCGCCTCTCCGAAATCGACAAGAAACTTATCGAGCACGATGTCGTGTTGCGCGAAGTCCTCGAGCGCCTTCAGCCACTCCTCAATCCGCCGCCGGAAAAGCCCAAACGCAAAATCGGTTTCCATCCGGGCAATCGCTGAGATCGAAAATTTAGCGTTTATTAGCGTCCATTAGCGGTTTCACTCCGTCCTTCCAGCATGTCGCTCTCCTACGAATCCTCCGGCGTTAACTACGACCAACTCGACGCGTTCAAGCGCGCCTGCCAGAAGGCCGCCAAGACCACCGCGCCGCTCCTTGAGTTGCACGGTTACGCCGAGCCCGCCAACACGCGTGGCGAGAGTTGCTACCTCATGGAGGCCGCCGACCACTTCCTCGCCCATGTCGAGGAAGGCCTTGGCACCAAGAACCTCGTGGCCGACGCCGTCTATGCGCAGACCGGCAAAAATTTTTATCGCGAGATCTCCATCGATACCGTCGCGACGATCGTCAACGACCTCGTGACTTGCGGCGCGTTGCCCATCTCCGTCGCGATGCACGCCGCCGTCGGCGAATCCGCCTGGTTCACCGACGCCAAGCGCATGGAGGCGCTCGTCGAGGGCTGGGCCGAGGGCTGCCGCCAGGCCGGCGCCGTCTGGGGCGGCGGCGAGACGCCCACCCTCCGCGGCATTGTCAACGCCGACGCCATCGTGCTCGCGGGTTCCGCGATCGGCAAGGTCGAGCCCAAGTCCCAGCGCATCACCGGTGACGTCAAGGACGGCGACGCCATTGTGTTTCTTGCCTCGTCCGGAGTGCAGACCAACGGCCTGTCGCTTTGCCGGCTCATCGCCGGGAAACTCCCCCAAGGCTACCAAACGCCCATCGGTCACGGCGATTCCCGCACCTACGGCGAGGCGTTGCTCGCGCCTTCGGTCATCTACGTGAAGTTCGTCGCCGAGTGCCAGCAGGCCGGCATCAAGCTCAACTACGTGTCGCACGTCACCGGGCACGGCTGGCGCAAACTCATGCGACTCGACGAACCTTTCGTTTACGAGATCACCAACCCGGGCGAGGAACCCGCGTTGTTCAAGTTCCTGCGCGAGGCCGGTCCGATCTCACTGCGTGAGGCGTATGCGACCTTTAACCAAGGCATCGGTTTCGCTGCGTATGTTTCGCCTGACGCGCTCGACGCGACGCTCGCCGCCGCCAAGTCCTCCGGTTACAAAGCCTGGCATGCGGGCACGGTGAAAAAGCAGGGAGATCGCAAGGCAGTCGTGATTCCGTCGCTCGGCCTGGACTACGACGGCAGCACGTTGCAGGTGCGGTGACCTGCAGGCCCGGCCTCGGGGCGGACTCTCCACAGTTTTCAAAGCCCGACCGCCGGTCGGGCTTACAACAATCGATATCAGCCCATGTCTTCATCGCCTGCCTATCCCCGCCCTGATGTTCTCGTGCTTACCCCCGATGTTCGTCTCGACGGACGCGGCGCCGAGGCATTGCACCAGGCGTTAACCGATGGGTTGAATCCTGCCGTTGCGCATGTGGTGCTCGACATGACCCGGGTGAGCTATCTGAGCAGCGCGGCCTTGCGCGTATTCGTCGCCACCTACAAAGCCCGCAAGGCCGCGGGTGGTTCACTGGTGCTGGCGGCGGTGCCCGACTATGCGCGCAGTGTGCTGGAGATCGCGGGATTTGTGAACGTGCTGCCGATGGCCGCATCGGTTTCGGAGGCATTGGACGGACTTGCTTCGACATCGGTGCGGGTGGACGCACCGATGATGAAGGCCGTTTCGACGCATGCACCGGCGGCCGACCAGCGGGTTGAAACGCTTATCACGGAAAAGGGCGCCTTGTTCATCCAACGCGGGTATGACGGTCCTGCTTTCATCGAAGTGGCGGGTGATATCAACGACGTGCTGGCTTCACGCGTGACCCCGGCGCATGTGTTCTCAAAGCAGTTTTCCCACAAGGCGTATTCAATCGGTCTCGGCGGTCTCGGCGCGCAACTCGACGACTATTTCACGTTGATGGGGGAGATGATCACCATCGGCGGCACGATGGTGTGGCTGCCCTGCGACGGGCACGGCCAGCCGGATTTCCTTATCCCGAAAAACGATGCCGGCCAGGTGCTGATGCGCACGGGCTTCAACGCTTCGTTGTCGGGCGAGTTTCACGATTACATCGCATTCACCAGCGCAAAGCCCGAGGGAGTGACGATGGCGGAGCTTTACCGCATGCTCTTTGAGCAGGCGAAAAAGCGCCGGCCCGACTTCAAGGGTGCGCTCGGCCTGGCGATGCGCGCGGAAATGCCGGCGGTGTTCGGGGCGGGCGTCGTGAAGGCGCCGGTCGAGCCGAACAAGCCGGTCAACGGCAAGTTCATCACGGATCCGAGCAATTTCGCCGAGTGGTTCGAATTCGACAAGGAGCCGCGCCATCGCGGGGTAACCGGGTTGGTGGCCGGGTGTGGCATCGACCTCACGTGCGACCTGTCGGGCTTCACGCAGGAATATCTGCAGAAGACCTTTTATTATAATCCGGCCAACAAGGGCGCGTCGGACCTGACGCTGCACAACCACGTGGTCGCATTCAATCCGCAGCCGCTGGCGGAGGGGTTTGATCTGGAGGCGGGGATTGCCGCGGTGGTGGACAAAGGCGAGTTCCTTGACATGCGCCACATGCTCGACGCAAGCACGGTGTCGCGTGCGATCATTGGACTGATCTACGTGAGCGACTTCCGCCCGGACGCGGAGTGCGTGCGTGTGCTGAAGTAGGCGGCATGCCGGGGATCCGATCGTTCACGGGCCTGCCAGTGGCGCGGTGCGATCCTGGTAGGCTTTGATTTTGGCCTGAGCGCGCTCTTTGCCTGGTTGAAAGAGGTATAAGTCGGAGCTCAGCACTTGAGCCAGCTCAGCCAGCAAATCGGCCGGAGGCTTGCGCATCGTAAGAAGGCGGTCGATCAGCGCAGGCGCCTCTTCGAGTTGATTTTCGGCCAGCAGCTTCCGCAGCAGCAGAGTCGTTGCCGGCTGATAAAGTGGGTCGATCTCCACGGCATGCCGCAGCACCCGGTGCGCTTCTGCCTTCTGTCCGACCTTGTCCAATTGTCCGGCCAGAACGGTGAGCGTCTGCGCCGGCAGCGACCGGGTTTCGTAGAGACGCCGGACGAAGGGTTGGGCCTCGACCTCGTCCCCTTGACCATAGAGGGCAATTCCCCGCAAGCCGCCCACGATCAATTGCTGCCGCTCCGGCCAGGCCGGGATGGAGGGTTGCAGTTGTGCCCAGAGGCTTCCGATTTCGCGGTAGGCTTTTCGCTCCAACAGCGCAGTAAACAGCAGGGACGTGGCGTCCGGCTCTTTGCGACCGAGTTCCCGACAGCGAGTCGCCACGCGCCGGGTCGTGTCCACCCGGCCGGATCGTGCTGCATCCTCACTCAGCTTGAGCAACGCTTCGGGATTATTGGCAAAGCGCTCGAAATAGCTCTCCTCGGCCTGGGTGCGTGCCGTTTCGTCACCTTGATCTGAGCACGCGGCAATAAAATCCACATAGGCCTCGGCCCGGTCTGGCAGGGCCAGCTGACGGGCGACAGTTGTCCGTCTGAGTTCGGGCCAGCGCCTGTTCTCTCTGAGATAAAAAACCAAGGTGCGATAGATCTCGGGATCCTCCGGGACTCTGGCGGTGAGTTCACCCAGCTGCGCCATCGCCTGCTCTCGTTGATTTTTTTCCCATGCGATGCGGGCCATGACAAACCGGCCTTCGGGCGTCCCGAGCAGGCGTGACGAACGCAAAAGCTCCTCGGCCTCGGCATACCGGCCGCGATTAAAATGAGCATAGGCTTGAGCGGTGGTCGCCATGCGATGCGCTGGATTTTCAGGCGCGAGCCGCGTCCGCAAGTCACCGGTCAAGGAAACGACGGTATCATCGGCTTGAAGACCAAAGAAGAAGCCCAACACCTGCCGCAGATAGTCAAGCTGGTCGCCATGATGAGGCAGCCCTTCGATTAAAATGGTGCGCACCATGTCGGGTCGCCCGGCCATCAGATAGAGGCGGGCGACCATCAAGCGAGCCTCACGATGCTCGGGGACGGTCACGAGGCCGGTGCGTAATAAACTAAACGCCGCCCGCCACTCCTGTTTTTCGGCCAGATCCATACCTTGCTTGATCAGGAATTCGCCTTTGGATTTTCGATAATCATCAAGCTTCCACGGCAGCAGCAGCATGTGGGTATAGCGCACATCGGTGAATCCGCGCCGATATTTGACGAATGTATAGGCTCCCGAAGCCAGGCTCACCCAGCCGATCGAGGTCAGCGCGATCAGCCAGAGAAGAATCCGTCCCCAAAACAAGCGGATGACGGTTTTATCCGCAGAGCGTTCCCACGCAAAAGGAGCCAATCGCCCCAAGCCGAGCACCGGCGTGATCTGGGCATCATCGCTCATCTTGCGTGTGTCAGGCGGCGCAGGGAGGTTGGTGTTGTCCATCAGGATTGCAAAAAAAAGCCCGCCCTGGCTGGGCGGGCAATGAATAGCTCAGTAAAGGCCGAGCCTCACGCTGCGCGGCGTTTACGCCAGACACAGAACCCAATGGCAGCCGCACCGAACAGGCCCGCGTAGGCGGCGGGTTCGGGGACGGCTGAGGTTGAAATGCTGTCGAATGATATTCTGAACGTGGTCGTGGATGAGGGTGATCCTCCGGAAATACCAAAAGCAATGACGCTGGAAGGGTCGAAGAGGCCTTCTGTAATATACTCGACGGATAAGGTGCTAAAGCTTGTGGACATCAGTGAGGAGCTGAAGTTGGCGTAGGCGTAGTTACTGAAATCATTATACAGTATTACGGAGAAACCTGTGGCGGTATTGCCCGCATCAAGTCTGGCAATCACGCTGATCATCGTGTCGCTGCCCATGCTGATTGGCTCCGATAATACATAGATCAGACTTCCGAAGTCGGTAGCGCTTGCTCCAATGGTTCCGAAGGTCGTGTTATCAACATAAGCGCCGCTCCATGTATCATTGAAAATAGCTGAGTCGATATTCTCATCAGATGAGAAATCTGTGAATGTTGTGGCACTCAGCGAAAGGGTTAGTGACGCGGCAATTGCCGCAAGAATAAGTTTGGTGATTTTCATGAGGTTTGGAACTCAGAGGGTATAGGGGGCTTCAATCGACATGAGCGAGTTACTGGAGCCGGTCGCACTTGCTCTTTTAATGAAAAAAGCGGTGCCTGAAGGAATGCTTACGCTATTGGAATTGGTATTGAAAACGACTTCCTGCCATCTGCTGTTATTGGAATTATAATAGTATTTTGCGTATTGCCCGCTGCCGGCTTGCCAAACCCAGACTTGATCAGTGGCAGATGCTGAGGTGCCTTTAATCCATTCCACGTTGGTGTGTAAGCCCATGTTTAGGAGCGTCTGATTAACTGGAAAGCCTCCTGATGCTAACGTGTAACCGGATGCTCTAACATGCGGTCTAACTTGGGTGGCCGGGACGACCCCGGTCATTGTAATATCAAGACTTTGAGTTGCTCTACGCATATACACGATTCCGGAGTCAGGGCGGAGCACTGTGTTATTTGAAGGCGTTTGGAAGGTGATTTCCTGCCATCTTGAATTGAGGGTATTGTAATAATATTTTGCATACTGACCTGTAGCAGGTAGCCATACCCACACCTGATCTGCTGCTGAAGCTGAGCTTCCTCCTAGAACCAAATTCCCAAAAAAACTGTTTAATGTGTCTGCCGGGATAATCGATACAGCTGGGCCCTCAGAGCCAGTTATCGGTATAACTTGCGACAAATCCATTCCAGAATTCACAACGGTTAATTGGGAGCCTGAATTCGAGGAGATCGTGAAATAGGTTCCTTTATTGGAGCCGGTATCAATTCTGAGTAGATGAGGGTTGGTCGAATTATATGTCCCTGATACACCCACGCTTAATGTGATTGTGTTGCTGGATACCGCACTTACTTTTGATGTGTAAGTAGCGTCATTTAGCAGCGGTAAATTTAGATACGTGTATTTCGGTGAACTCGCACTACTTGCTGCACCAATCGTCAATGTAATCGCGCCTACTGGCACGGTTGCTACCGATTGGGCGGAGGCACTGAGGGCGAGGCTCATGCCCAGCAGCGTGCTCAGGGCGGCGATCAGACCGGATCGGATGGATTGGGATGCGCTCATGAAGAGGGGTAATGACGGCGGGCTAAATCTAAAATAGATCAGGCGGAAACTGACCTTTGCTAGAGGAGGGGTAAAGAAGATTCCGGGGCGGTGGGGTCGTTGCCGCCCGAGACAAAACGGGCTGGTTTTCCTTATAAGCCGAGCTTCAGTAGATGTTTAAGGGATCCGCGAATCCATTTGGTAACAAGGACTTTATGTCCTGCTTCGGACGTTTCCTGCTTTTACCGTAAACTTGGATACGCCAGGACCTCAGTCGGGATGCTGCCGGAGGCCAAAAAGGGGAAACAGTTGCGCATTCTTTGCCGATTTCCGTCAGCGTCCTTTGCGGTCGCGCCAGTGGGCGCCGGGTTTGCCTTTTGAGTGCCACGTCGGATTTCCCCCGCCGAAGGCTTTGCCTTTGAAGGTGCGGTCCTGGTTTTTGCCCGCATCGCCTTTTTGTTGTCCGCCCTTGCCGAGCGATTGCTGATGCCCGGAACGTTTGGGGGAGTTGGCCAACGGATTGGCCGGATCGATGCGCGGGGGCTCGCCGCTTTCATAGGCAAACCCGTCCACGGGGATGACCGGGATTTTTTGGGCGATGAGTTTTTCAATCGCGACGACCTCGTTGGCTTCCTGCGGCGTGACCAGCGTGACTGCGTCGCCGGTGGCGGCGGCGCGGCCGGTGCGGCCGATGCGGTGCACGTAATCCTCCGCATGGAGCGGCACGTCGAAATTGATGACGTGAGAGATGCCGGCCACATCGATGCCGCGGGCGGCGATGTCCGTGGCAACGAGCACGCCGACGCGGCCGGTTTTGAATTTATCGAGGGCGTCGACGCGCTGGCCTTGCGTGCGTTCGGCGTGGATGACGACGCAGGCGTGGTTTTCGAGGCGGAGTTGGTGGGCGACGCGGTCGGCGCCTTTGCGCGTGCGGGTGAAGACAATCACACTCTTGAAGTCGTCGCGCTGGAGGAGGGTGTAGAGCAGGTCGAGCTTTTGGTTCTCGGTGACCGGGTGGATGACGTGATTGACCGACTCGGTGACGGGTCTGGCGCGGGCGATCTCGATGCGTTGCGGGTTGTTGAGGGCGAACTTGGCGACCTCTTCCAGCTTGGGCGGAATCGTGGCGGAGAAGAGGAGCGTCTGCCGTTTCGCCGGGCAGCGTTTTACGATGGCTTTGACGTCCTCGATGAACCCCATGTCGAGCATGCGGTCGACTTCGTCGAGGACGAGGACCTCGATGGATGAGAGGTTGATCAGTGTGCCGTCGAGGAACTCGCGGAGGCGTCCGGTGGTGGCGACGATGACATCGACGCCGGCGCGGAGGGCGTTGCGTTGGGGACCGAGGGTGACGCCGCCGTGGAGGACGACGGATTTGAAATCGGTGAACTGGCCGAGGGCGTGAAACGACTCATCGACCTGCGCGGCGAGTTCGCGGGTGGGTTCCAGGACGAGGACGCGAGGACCGGAATCACGATGCGGTCCAAGACGGTTCAAAATGGGCAGGGCGAAGGCGGCGGTCTTGCCGGTGCCGGTTTGCGCGGAGGCGATCAAGTCGCGGCCGGAGAGGACGGCGGGGATGGCCTGAAGCTGGATCGGCGTGGGCTCGGTGTAGCCCAAGGCCTGCGCGCCGCGCACGAGACTGGAGTAGAGGCCGAGTTTGGAAAAAGGCATGGCGGGATTGGCGACGGGAAGACCGGGGAAGGCGAGCGGTTTAGTTTTTAACGCAAAGGCGCGAAAAGGCGGACGCAAAGATCGCAAAGAAATCAAGGAGGTGAACTTTGCATTCTTTGCGGCCCTTTGCGTCTTTGCGTTAAAAAGGATCGGGTTTCAGTCCTTCGCGCGTTGCCAGTTTTCACAGGCGAGACCCGGGACGCGGGCGAACTTCTGGGCATTGTGCGTCACAAACACGGCGCCAGTGGCCAAAGCCTGGCCGGCCAGCAAGGCATCGTAGGGACCGATGGGCTGGGCGTTGGGTTTTAGATTCGCGAGATGAGCCCGGACAAAACCGGCGTGGTAGGCGGCGGCCGCGCCGAACGGAATAACCTCGGGGAAGAGTGACTGGAGTTGAAGGATGCGGTCGCGAAACGCGGGGATGTCGGGGCGCTTGGCGGCGCCGTATTCGAGTTCCATGAGGGCGATGGCGGCGAGGCGGCATTCGGGGAGGCGGGCCTCCACGCGGTCGCACAGGGCGGCGTCTTCGCGTCGGTCGCGCAGGTAACGCGACCAGACGTTGGTGTCCGGCAGGTAGATCACGTGGTGTGGTCGGGGAAATCGGGGGCGGAGCCGCGCAAGGCGCGGAGGGACTTGAGGCGTTTGGCTTCGACGGCGGGATCGATGAGCCGGTAGCCCCCATTGAGCGGCTCAATGATGTAGGCCTTGGCCTTGGGCTTCATGGAGCGGGGCAGGCGGATGGCCGTGGAATTGCCCGACTTGAAGACCTTGGCGATGACGGGCTGCTGGGTGGTGCTCATGTGCATACGGTGTATATACATTGCCGTCGGGTCAAGGAGTGAGGGCGGCGAGGAGGTGGCGGAGTTCGGCGTCGACGTCCTCGGGGCGGGCGACGGTTTGGGCGACCTCCTCGCGGAGGAAGTGACGGTATCGCTGTCGAAGGCGGTGCAAGGCGACGCGCACGGCGGGTTCGGTGAGGCCGAGTTTGGCGGCGAGATCAGCGTGCGGGGAGCCGGCGGTGCGGCCGGCCAGGCAGGGAAGCAAAGCGTCGAAGTGTTCCGGGTTGGCGTGTTCGGTGCGGAGACGGGCAGTGACGGTGTTAAGGAGCGCCAAGGCCCACGTGCGGTCGAAGGCGCGGTCAGGGGCGAGGTTGGCGCACGCAGCGGAGGCGAGGGCGGCCTCGGTGGCGGCGGTGTCGAGCGCCGGCAGCAGGTGCGCGCCGCGTTTTTCGGCGCGGGCGTGGTCGTGGAGGTCGGCGAGGTAGTGGTTGAAGGAGCCGAGGAGAAAGGCGCGAAAGCGTCCGCGTTCGCGTTTGGCATCGGCCAGCGATTCGAGGCGGAGGAGTCGGGCGAAGAAGCCTTGGACGGCGTCCTCGGCGTCGGCGGGCGCGAGGCCGCGGCGGCGAGCGTGGGCGTAGAGCGGCGGCCAGTAAGTCTGGCAAAGTGTGGAGAGCGCGCGTCCGGCGGAAGTTGTATCCGTTTCTCCGTGACGGGCTGCGTCAAGGACGACCGTCCAGCGTGTGGTGGCGAAGGAGGAGCTCATAGGCCCGACTGGCTGTGGAGGGCGGCGGCCGGAGAAGGCTCAATCAGTTCAAAGTGGGTCGCCATCAGTTCGAAATCGTCGTGCAGTCCGTAGTCCGGCCAGCATTTCCGATGCTCCTCCTGGAAGTGCCCGGCACTGGTGCAGCATTCACCTTTCCACAGTTTTTCGGGAATATCACCGAACCTTACGGGATATCGTTCGGTGACACGGATGAGGCATCTTAGCCGCTGACGAAGGTCGTATACCTCCACGATATCGCCGGGCTCCATGCCGCCGTCGTCGAACTCGCCCATGGGGAGATAATAATCATCCGCTCTGCATGCGGTGGCGGTTTTGCGGCCGGCGAGGACGTCCAGGAGGAGTTCCTCGTCGTCTTCATTCTTTCCCCAAAACTGAGTGCGTTTGCGACGGTTCATGAAGGCTGGGTTGACGTTGGTGACGGGTGGCGAAAGGCGGCGGTAAAGCCGGGCCGGCGGGGAGTCATGACGTTCGCTGGTCGAGCAGGCGGTCGATAAGATCGGCGAGCGGAATGAATCGGCGGATCAATACAGCGACATCGGCTTCGGTTTTTTCGGCGTCGAGGTCGATCCAGCCTTCCATCAACGTCTGCGGTCCGTAGTCGGTCGAGACGTGGGACCAGTCGCCCGATGAACTCGCGAAGGCGGCGCGGAAGGCGGCGGCGAATTCACGGCTTTGGATCGAGAAGCCGGCGAGCGAACGAAGTTTGAGGGCGTGAATGTTGTAGCACACGCGTTGTTGCCGGAGGCTTTTTTCGTTGATCCAGACGGAAAAGAAAAGGCCCGCCTCGCTTGGCGCGGGAGCGGGGCCAACGGAGGTCCATCGGCGTTTTTGGAGTTTAAGGACGGCCGATTCGTGCCAGCGGCCGACGTGGGCCTCGATTTGTTGAGCGGCGAGGGCGGGGCGGGAGTGAGTCGCAGCGCGGGTAAAGGAGTCGAGGTAAGTGTCCATGGAGGAGCGGGGAACTCAGAAAATCGTTTCAGGCACAAAGATCGTATCGTGATCCAGGAGCAGCGGATTTGTGGTCTGGCCGCGCAGAATGGCGGTGGCGTCGTGCGAGGTGACAGTGGGCTTTTCGCCGGCAGGACCGCGCACGATGGAGATTTTCCGAACGTCGGCGGCGGGTCCGCCCCCGCCGGCGGCCGCGAGGGCGTCGAGAAGCGTGGCACCCACCTGAAGAGAATAGGCGCCGGGTTTTTTCACGGCACCCAGGACGTTGATGGTGGGGGCGGGGAGAGAGGTTGAAGTGCGGGGGCCCGGGGTATCCCGTCGATAGGTGATTGTGTAGGTGAGCGGTTCGGGATCCACGCCTTTTACACGCATGATGAAGCCGGACGGGGTTTTCTCCAGAGTGGTGGTGTTGTCGAGGAAAACTCGTTCTTCGGATGCCCAGTTGGCCTTAAGTGCATTTTGGACATACTCGTAGACGTTTGTGGTTTTTGACGTGGAGTTCTCCTCCCGGGCGAGCTGGCTTTCAACCGCCGTGAACTTGACCGGACCGGAAGACCAGAAGGCTTCGCCGCGCGTTAATTCCATGGAGAGATTTGGTCCGGAAATAACCACGTGGGTGGCGTCGAACGGCGCGAAGAAGATCGCGATATAGAGGAGGATTTCAGTCAGGGGAAAGAAGGTCATGTGATGTTCAGTCTAGGAAGCGTTCAGGAATGGAGATGCTTGCCTGGGTGGGAAGCAGGGGATTGGAGGCCTCACCTTTGAGAATAGCCAAGGCATCATGATTGCGGGGCTGGACCGGTGAACCGTCGCTGGAGCGCGGCAGGATCGAGACTTTTTTGAGGTTGGCGGTGGCGGTCCAACCACCGGCGGCGGCGAGGGCGTCGAGGAGGGTGGATTCGGCGGGGAGCGGGTAGGATCCGGGGCGGTTGACCGCGCCGATGACGTTGACCCGGGTGGCGGGACCACTGTCGGTGACGGAGGGGCCGGGGGCCTGGGTCGTAGTCTGGAGAGTGGGCGGAGCGGACAAGGCGAGCGCTGGATTGATGAAGTAGCCGGCGGCCCGCCATATGCCGTCGGATTCGTGAACGAAGGTCACTGTTTCCACTGCAGCAGGTGCGGAGTCGAATTTGGTGTCGAACTGCATGAGGAGGTAGCGCCCTCCCGGCAACTGGGTCAACGGTGTGGCCGAACGCAGCCGGCGGACGTGGGCTTTGCCGAGGGGAGCGCGTGTGCCGAGCATTGCTGCGGAGAATTTCTCCATGGTGATTTCCGAGCGGAGGAGCGGTGACGCGTCGCGCCAGGCAGTGGAGTAACCCTCGCGGTCAATGCCCGTCAGCCAGGCTTGCGTGGTGTTGATGACCGGGAGGATGTCGTCGGCTGGCGAGGGGGCGACCGAGAGCATTCGGGATTTCTGGTAACCGGCCAGCTCCCAGACGGAGCCGGGGCGGGCGCTCTCGGTTAATTTGCAGAGAGCTTCGATGGCCGGGGTGGCTTTGAAGTCCAGTTCCGGGGACTGCACCGAGAGCCACGGGGTCGGATCGACGCCGGGGGCGACGGGCATCGCGAATACCATGCCAGTCGCGATGGGACGGTTGCCGGGGGATTGTTTGGTGATGGCGTCGATCGCTTCGCTCACGGTCATCCCGGCGGTTTTTAAGGTGACGGGAAACGCCAGTCTCGAATCGGCACGGGGTTGGATGAGCCAGGTCGCACCGATCTTTCGCGCAAGGTAAGGAGTGTCGGCGGTGAGACGGGTGAGAAAGTCCGGGACAGAGTCGCCGTTGATCGTTCCTTGATAGCGTGTGCCGAGATCGAGGAGCGTGTTGGGATCCTTGGATTCACGGGCAAGTTTGAGCAGCGCTTCCTCGAGCTTGGAGTATGGCGCGTTACGGTCGGCCTCGGCGATGATCTGGGCGGCGGTCTTGGCGTCGGCGATCGTGAAATCGAGGTTTTCGAACGAGAGTCGAAGGCCGTGGTCGAGGCGGAGACGTTGCACGATGTTTTGCATGGTGTCGCCGGCACGATCGAAGTGGATGGAGCGTTGGTCTTCGGTCGAGTCGGAGGCGTCGGCGGAGTGGATGGTTTTGTAGCGGAGAATGACGTCCGCGGCATCGGTCGCGCCGAGGAGTTGAACTAACACGAGGGTTTTTTGTGGTGTGCGATAAACGCGCGTGGCGGGGGCTTGATTTGAGGCGGGCGCGGGAATGAACGTCATCAGGCCCTGGCTGGGTTTACCGGCATGGCGCGCCGCTTCGTCGGCAGGGGCATCCCAAATCTCGGGCGCGACTTCGGCGAGCTCGGTTCCGAGGAAGAGAACCCCGGGTCGATACGAGTCAGGATCGGCGAAGATGTCGGTGCCGTGCTCGGCATGCCAGTCGGACGAGGCTTGAATCCCGTGCGGATGTTTCCGGGTGGACTTGTAGTCGACGAAGCGTCCGTGGTCGAAGTCGTAGGCAGTGGGGCGGGTTCGTGGAAGCGTGATTTCGCGGACGGGGCCGAAGCGAAAGGAGGGAGGCTTGGGAGCCGGCAGATCCTGATTGCGCGCGGTGCTGGCGGCGGTTGCCTTATGGGTGCGTAGAATATCGAGCGCGGTGCTGACGGGTAGGATGATACCCATGAAGGTGAGCAAAATAAGCAGCCAAGGTGCGAGAGGCCGCAGGGCGCCAGCCACTTTTGATGGCGGAGGCAGATGAGCGGCGCGTTCGGGATGCTTGAACACACGGAACAGGCGGACGACCCGCAAGGTGAGCGCCGCGAGGACGAATCCGGTGAGGACCCATAGGCCAGCCATCGGAAAATGAGGGGGCGACTTGAGGTGCGCCCAATGCCACAGGATTTGTAGTCCCCAGAAAAACGCGGCGATGAACGCGGCGACCCAGAAGCCTTCACGGAGCAGCCGGGCGTGGGTGGCGGGGGCGCGCTGCGGAGAGAGCCAGAAATCTTGATGGGGGAGATCGATGAACAGCGCGGGTAAAAAACGCGGCAGTGCGAAGAGGCAGGGGATGAAGAACGACACGCCGACGCCGATGAGCAGCAGGACAAGCAGGGCGACGCCGCGTTCCGCCCAGCCGTCGGGTTGTCCCGCGATCGTGAAATGCACCGCGACCTGCGCGGGAAAATTTTTGGCGGCGAACTGAAGGGAGCCGCAGAGGCAGAACAAGAAAAACACGAGGATGCTTGCCGGCAGGAGAGGTAGCGGAGGACGCGGCGGATCGTCGGTGGCAGGGGCTGTCGGTGCCGCTTTATGGGAGGAGGCGTGTCGGCGCGCGATTTCGATCGCTGAAAACATAACGGCGAAACCCAGCGCCATGATAGGGAAAGAAGCGAAGCCGGCGATCTGGGTGAATTCGCGGGCCCACGGCGAAAAGAACTCGATGGCGGCGGGATCGTGATGGGCGGGCGAGCTGGCATGGACGCCCCATGCGGATCCGCCGAAGGCATACCAGCCAAGGGCCAGTCCGCCCAGAGCGACCGGCGCAAGGGCGAGTCCGGCGAAGGCGGCGAGTGCGCCGATGCCCAAGCCACCGTAGGCGAAGAGCGCGAGGACAAGGCCGCCGTAACTGAAGGCACCGATGCTGATGCCTCCGAAGGTGAAGCCGCCCATCGCTATTCCACCGAACGCGATGAAGCCTTGTGATACTTCACCGATGGCGATGATGCCGCGCGCAATTCGCCTCTTGCCGGTTGAGGGATCGGCGCCCACGGCGATGTGGAGAAGAGGGAGGCCGAAGAGAGTGCGGTGGCTGCGGTAGGAGAAACCGTAATTTCCCTGGGCGGGCGCGGCCGCGAGCGGCGTCACAGGTGGCGACGCGGGAGCGTGCGTGGTGGCGAAGGTTTCGATCTGGGTTTTGAACTCGCTGGCGGCGGCGTAGCGGCGGGCGGGGTCTTTTTCGAGGGCGCGGAGGACGATTTCATCGAGACGGACATCAAGGTGGACGCGCGTCGAAGGGGGTTGAAGTTGGCCGGCGGCGGGGAGTTCGCCCGTGAGCATTTGATAGAACACGACACCGAGGGCGTAGAGATCGGCGCGGTGGTCGACCTCGGCGGGACGATCGCGTTGCTCGGGTGCCATGTAGGCGGGGGTGCCCATCAAGCCGCCTTCGGCGGAATGACCAATGACCAATGACGAATGACCAATGGCTTCGGCGGACGGCGTGGTGGTGGTGAGCTTGGCGATGCCGAAGTCGGCGATCTTTACCCGGCCGAGGCGGTCGACGAGGATGTTTTCCGGTTTGATGTCGCGGTGGATGAGACCGCGGTCGTGCGCGTATTGGAGGGCGTCGCACAAGGGCGGGACAATCGCGAGGGCTTCGCGCGGTGCGAGCCGGCCGGCGGCGAGGAGCTGGCGGAGGTTTACGCCGTCGACGAACTCCATCAGGATAAAGTAACGGCCGGCGGCGGTGCGTCCGAATTCGTAGAGGGTGACGATGCCCGAATGATTGAGCTGGGCGAGGGCGCGGGCCTCGCGAGTAAAGCGTTCGGCGAAACCGGGGTCGGCGTCCAGGCCGGGACGGAGGATTTTTAGCGCGACAAAGCGGTCGAGGTCGCGCTGCCGGGCCTTGTAGACGGCGCCCATGCCGCCGCGTCCGAGGAGTTCGATGATTTCAAGTCCGGGAAATTCGGCGGCGAGTTCCTCCGGGGTGGGCGGCGGCGCGGAGTTGGTGGCGGCGTGGGCGTCCGGCGCTTGCGTGGAGAGGCCAAGAGCCAGCAGGGCGGCGGGATCGGGTTCGCCGGAAAGAGGTGTGGTGGGTGAGGTCATGGTGGCGGGAGAACGAAGGCTCCTGTCACTTACTGAGGAAGCGGCGGGCAAACGTTACAGCCGGCTTTTCGACGCTCACAAGCCTCTCTCGCCAGAGGCCGGAGGGCGGCTTGCGACCCTCCGGCTATTATGGGAGGCGGTCAGCCAGTCATCTTCACGGGCAGGATGATGAACGGCAGGTTTTCCAGGAAGAAACGCCGTTGGAGGATGAAGACCGTGTGGTTGTGCAACCAGCGGGTGAGGCGCGTTTCGCGTTCGAACAGGAGCTGCCCGGAGAAAAACACGGCGTTGGCGTAACGTTCCCGCAGCGCGGTGGAGAGCCGCAGGATTTCCTCCACGGTATCGGTCCCGACGGAGGCGACTGCCTCGGCGCCGTAGCCGCGCGCATGGGCAAAGCTGACGTAACGCCGGCCGCTTCCGGCGACGTGCGTGCGCAAGGCTTCGAGGTCATCGGCACCTTTGAAATTACCCGCGTCGACCACGCCGACTTGCACGAACACGTAGTTGCGGAAGGTGTCGCCGAAAACACGCGGGACATTGAGCAGGGTGTGAAGACCGAGGCCGTTGTAGCCATTGACGAGGATAACCGCGGTGCGTGCTCCCGGGTCGAGCGGCGGGGTGGGGACGGCGGTGATCGTTTCCGTTTCGGTTCCGAACTGCGTCAAGTGGTCCAGCCGATGGAGCTGCCGGCTGACCTTGTGATAGTGGCTTTTGATGGCAAAGGCCGCGGCGACGAGCACACCGGTGACGAGCAACGTGGCCCAGCCGCCGTCAAAGAATTTAACCACTGTCAGCGAGACGAGGATAAACGTGGTGAGGAGCAGGCCGAAGCCATTAATGGCGAGTTTACGCCGCCAGTCCTGCGCGGTGAGACGTTCTTTCCACCAGTGGCGCACCATGCCGAGCTGCGAGAGTGAGAACGTGATGAAGACGTTGATACTGTAAAGCACCACGAGAAGGCCGACGGAGCCGCGCGTCACCACGAGCATCACAAGGGCCGCGCTGCCCATGAGCAGCACGCCGTTTTGCGCGACGAAGCGGTCGCTTAGGTTCGCAAAGCGTGTCGGGAACCAGCGGTCGAGCGCCATGTTGGCGAGCACGCGGGGGCCATCGAGAAATCCGGCTTGTGCGGCGATCAGCAGCAGGGCGGCCTCGGAGGCGAGGGTCGTGAAGACAAAGCCGGTCGAAAGTCCGGAGGGCCAGCCGGCGGTCATGCGCTCGAAGAGCACCGCGTTGAGCGTCTTGCCCTCCTGGGGGCTGACGCCGAACACGAGATACGCCAGGAGCAGGCCGGCGGCGGTGATCGCAAGGGAGGCCCCCATGTAGATCATCGTCCGACGGCCGGTTTGCACGCGCGGCTCGCGGAGAATGGGCAGACCATTGCTCACCGCCTCGATCCCGGTGTAGGTGCCGGCACCCATGCTGTAGGCCTTGAGCAGCAGCGCGAGCAGACCGAACCAGCCGAGTTCCTGGCTCACGGAATGGACTTCGCGCATGGTATCCATCGGCATGGCTTGAATGCCGGAAAAATGGGTGCTGAGCGCATATACGATGACGAATACGTGCGTCCCGATGAACAGGAAGAAGACCGGAACGAACAACATGACGGATTCACGCACGCCGCGCAGGTTGAGCAACGTGAGCCCCGCGACCGCGGCGAAGGCGAGGGGAAGTTTCCATGCGAGCCAGTGCGCGGGCAGCAGGCTGAAAAGCGCATCCGCGCCGCCGGCAACCGAGATCGTGATGGTGAGCACGTAGTCGATGAGCAACGCGCTGCCCGAGACCACGCCGGCGGCGGGCGAGAGCAGTTTACTCGCGACGAGGTAGCCGCCGCCGCCCGAGGGAAACAACGCGATGATCTGCGAATAGCTCGCGCAGATCGCCACGATGGTGATGACCGAGGCGAGTGCCACGAAGAGGCTGAGGTGGTGATTCGAGCCGAGCGCCTTGAAGGTTTCCTCGGGGCCGTAGCAGGAGGACGAGAGCCCATCGGCACCGAGGCCCACCCAGGCGAAAACCGCGACCAGCGAGACCTTGTGGAAAAGATCGCGGTCGGCGAGCGAGCGCGCCTTGCCGAAAAAAATGGTCTTAAGCGACATGGCGGGCGGCGGTGTTGAGGTTGCGACGCGTGGTGATGGCGCAGGCGGTGGTGATGGCGCAGGCGGTGGCGAGGTGCGGGCGCGAGTGCGCCCCACCGAAGGTCGTGAGGACCGGTGTATTCATTGAGTTTTGTCTCCAACAGGCGCCCGGGGGCGCGTTTAAGCCGGGGAGACCATGGAACGCGCACCTGCGCGCCCCAGCGGATCACCCTTCCATTTGCCGACGAGGTTAGCTGACGGGCTGGGTGCTGGAAGGTCACCCTGGCCGGCGGTTGCCCGCGGCCATACGCCCCGTCCGCAGCCGTGAGGCTGCGGAATTTGGGTCCCCCGTGCCGACACCGAGGAAGCGGTGCGGCTTAGGCTTGAGATACCGATAAAGAACTCCGTGACGCTTCCCTTAACGACAGGGCGAAGCAACTGCGGCGTTTGTAACGGATATCGGCGCACCCCGCTTGCCAGGCATTTTTTTAAGCTCTGCTTTTGCCAATGGAGCCTGCACTCTGCGCCATGGAAAAACGTAAATTCGCCGAGCTCGGGCTGTCCGCCGAGGTATTGAAGGCCGTGGACAAGATGGGTTTTGAAGAGGCTTCGCCCATTCAAACTGCCGTCATTCCCTTGCTGCTCTCCGGCCGCGATGTTGTCGGCCAGTCGGCCACCGGTTCGGGCAAAACCGCCGCGTTCGGCATCCCCGCAGTCGAGAAGGTCGATCCCAAGAAGAAGGCTGTGCAGGTCCTGATCCTTTGCCCCACGCGCGAACTCGCCGTGCAGGTTGCCGAGGAAATCGCCAAGCTCGCCACCTTCAAATCAGGCGTGCGCGAGGTGCCGATTTTCGGTGGCCAGCCGTATGACCGTCAGATTCGCGCCCTCGAGGCCGGTGCGCAGATCGTGATCGGCACGCCCGGTCGCGTGATGGACCACATGGAGCGTGGCACGCTGCGTCTCGACAATCTGAAGATGATCATTCTCGACGAGTGTGATCGCATGTTGGACATGGGTTTCCGCGACGACATCGAGAAAATCCTTTCCGAGACGCCGGACACCCGCCAGTCGCTGTTCTTCTCGGCCACGATGCCTCCGGCGATTCAGGCGATGATCAATCGCTTCCTCCCGAATCCCGAGTGGGTCAAGATCGCCGCCCAAGCGCAGAACGCCCCGCAGGTGGACCAGGTTTATTTCGAGGTCGATCGCCGCTACAAGATCGACGTGCTGACGCGCCTGATCGATCTCTACGATTTCCGCTACGGCATCATTTTCTGCTCCACCAAAGTCATGGTGGACGAACTCGACGAGCATCTCCACGCCCGCGGCTATGCGACCGATCGCCTCCATGGCGACATCACGCAGTCAACCCGCACGCGCGTGATGGAGAAGTTCAAGCGCCGCGGATTTGAGTTCCTGGTCGCCACCGACGTGGCGGCGCGTGGTCTCGACGTGGACGATCTCGAAGTGGTCTTTAATTTCGACCTGCCGAACGATGCCGAAGATTACACGCATCGCGTGGGTCGCACGGGGCGCGCAGGCAAGACCGGCCGCGCATTTACGTTTGTCGCCGGCCGCGAGCTCTACGGTCTGCAAAACATGATCCGCTACGGAAAGCTCAAGATCCGCCGCGAAAACGTGCCGTCACTCGACCAGGTCGAGGAGGCGCGCGAGAATGTGTTTTTTGAGAAGGTGCGCGCGGTCCTTGAGGCCGGAAAGTATATCAAGCAGGACCGTTTCATCGACCGTTTGATGGAGCAGGGCTATCCGAGCACCGACGTGGTGTCGGCGTTGTTGCACATGATGCATGGCGGCGGGGACAAGCCCGAGGCGGCGGCGGCTCCGGCGGCGAAGGCGTTGCCCAAGCCGATGCCGAAGCCCGCCGCGCATACGCCGGCTCCGGCTTACGTGCCCGAGGTTGCGCCGCCCAAGAGCGCAGTGCCGGCGGCGTTCGCCAAGGTCGCCAATAAACCGAAGGTGCCGGCGCCCGCGCCGCAAGCGGAGCGCCCGGCGTTCCAAGGCAATGCGCCAAAGGTGGCCGAAGACGCCCCGGTGTCCGTCGAGCCGTCGGCGCAGGAGCGTGCATTGTTTGAAAATGAAGCACCCGCACCAGTGCGTCCCAGCAAACAGAAATTCCAACGCGCGGCCCGCACGGGTCGTGAACCAGGGATGACGACGTTGTTTTTCAATGTGGGTCGCAAGCAGCTGATCACACCGGCCGATCTCGTCGGCAAGGTCGCGGGCGTCACCCGTCTGCCGGCCAACGTGGTCGGCGCGATGGACATTCATCAAAGCCATACGCTGGTGGACGTGACGACCGAGCATGTGCCGTTGATCCTTCAAAAGCTGAAGGGCATCCGTGTGAAAAACGTCGCTCTGGAGCCGGCGGTGGCGACGGACGAAGATCGCGCGGCAGAGTAAGGGAAGAAGTCCAGAGTCTAGAGCTGCGAGTCCAGAGCAGAGTCCAACCGTTTTCGGACCGCACTCCTGGCTCTAGACTCCGGGCTTCTGGCTGGCTTGAGCCCGTCACCGGAAGTTTACGGGGCGGCCCTTGACACGTCTCCACACGGCAACTACTCGTCAGAGCCCATATGGAGGCTGTGCTCGATCAACCTGTGTTGGTCCTAAATCGCCTGTGGCAGGCGGTGAATGTCATCGGCGCGAAACGCGCCTTCGGTTTGTTGTCGAGAGGTCACGCGAGCGTCGTTCATCACCACGCTGACGACTTTCGTGTTTTTAACCTCATGGATTGGGTGGATTTCTCGCAGAGCAATCCGCCGCTGGACGCCATGGACCAGGTGCACACGCCGCGCACGACGATCCGTCTGCCGCGGGTCATCCTGCTCGCGTATTTCGACCGGCTGCCGTCGAAGGAACTGAAGCTCACGCGTAACAACGTCTTCGAGCGCGACAAGGAGACCTGCCAGTATTGCGGGCGTATTTTCGAGCGCGAGGACTTGAATCTCGACCACGTGATTCCGCGCGACCACGGCGGCAAGACGACTTGGGAAAACATCGTGTGCTCGTGCATCAAGTGTAACTCGAAAAAGGCCAACCGTCTTCCGCACCAGGCGAGCATGCGGCTCATTCGCAAGCCGGTGAAACCCAAGTGGCGTCCGGTGATCTCGCTGGTGCTCGGCAACAAGGAGCGCGAGCGTTGGAAGGATTTCCTCGATCTCGCCTACTGGAACGTCGAGCTGGAGGACTGAGGCGCCGGACGGCTGCGTGGAGACGAAGTTTTAACGCAAGGCCGCAGAGACTGTCATGGCTGCAAAGGAGAGCGGCTTTCTCGGGGGATACTTTGCGCTCCTCGCCTCCTTGCGTCTTTGCGTTAAAAAGTTCGTTCAGAATCGCACGGTGCCTTGGATGCCGCAGGTGCGGGGGGCGCCGCGGATAGAGGTGGCGAGGTTAAAATCCTGGCCGATGTTGCCGGCGTCGATGAGGTATTCCTTGTCGAGCACGTTGTTGACGTAGCCGGTGATCTCCCAGCGTCCGTTGAGCGGGCGATAACCGAGGCGGAGGTTCAGCAGGGCATAGCCGCCCTGGCGCAACCGGCCGCCGAAGGCATTGTTATCGTCTTCGAAGAATTGCTCCGAGCGGTATTGGATCACGGGGGTGACGAAGACGACGCCGCGGTCGCCTGCCGGCACGGTAAGGGTGCCGCCGAGGGAAAAGGTGTGGCGGGACGTGAGCCGGAAACGGCTGCCGGCGTAGGCCTGGGGTTGTCCGTCATCGTTGCGCGAGTCGAACTCCGCATCGGTGAACCCGTAGGTCGCGAAAAGGCCGAGGTGGGCGTTGACGGCCCCCTGGACGGTGAGTTCCAGCCCCTGGCCGGTGGCCCGGCCGCCATCAATGGGGACGGTGGAAAGGCCGACGGTGCCCTCCGTCTGGAAGTTGTCATAGTAGTATTGAAAGACGGATACCCCATACTGGACGCGGCGCGTGGCGGTGGTGCCTTTGAATCCGGCTTCGTAGTTCACGACCCGCTCCTCGTCGAGTTCCTGCCGGGCGAAGGTCGTCTGGTCGAATGTAAGCACGGGAGGCCGGCGACCGCGTCCCACGTTGACGTAGGCGTGGTGGCGGGGGGTGAAGGCATAACGGGCGTCAAGGCGTCCGCTCCAGGAGGTGTAGTCGCCGTCGGTCTCGAGCATGCCGGGGGTGGGGCGGAAGGCGTCATTACCGCCGCCGGCGGAGGGCACGATAAAACCAAAAACAGGATGGCCGGTGGCGGGGGCGGCGAAGGATTGGTAGCCGGACGTGATGTGTTCCTGGGTCACCCGCAGGCTGGCGCCGACGGTGAGTTTCTCGGTGAGCTTGTAGTCGGCGCGGCCGAACACGTCGGCGGCGAGGAGCTCGGAACGATTGGTGTAGGTTTCCTCGTAGTAAGACAGGAGTCCGGGAGGCGGGGGAGCCCCGCCGGTGAGGACGGCGAAGAGCACGTTTTCGTCGGTGCGCAGGGTGACATCCTCGCGTCCTTTTTCCCAGAGGACGCCGGCGCCGACCATGCCGGTGAGTCGTCCGCCCGCGTCGTAATCGAGGCGGAATTCCTGGCTGAGCTGACGGTCGTAGCTCTGCTCGGCGAACTCGAAGAGGAAGAGGCTGGAGCCGTCGGCATCGAATTCATCGAGGGAGTCGACGTCGCGGAAGGCGCTGGTGGAAGTGACCTCCCACGACTCGCTCAGGCGATGCTTGATGATGCCGGTGATGCCCCAGAGATCGCGATCGATGCCGAGCTCATTGCCGCGGTTGAGCGCCGCGGCGCTGTAAGGATCGGTGTCGCCGGCGGTCGGGATGACCATGCTTTTGAACGCAATGCCGGGCGGGGTGTCGTGTTGAAAGTTGACGATCAGGTCGGCGGTGGTGCCGGGGGCGGGTTGCCAGCGGAGGCTGGTGCGGAGGGCGAGGGTCTCCTCGCCTTGGAGCGATTCGGCGCCGGGGATGAGATTGTCCACGTAGCCGTCGCTTTTTTCCAACGTGAAGGCGGCGCGGACGAAGAGTTTCCCGGGGATGACGGGCGCGTTGTAATAACCGCGGGCGAGCCGGGCGTCATTGTCACCGAAGCCGGCGGTGAATTCGCCGGAGGTTTCGTTGAGGGCGGGATTGCCCGTGATGGCGAGGGCGCCGTTTTGCACGCCACGGCCGAAGGCGGAGGGTTGCGGGCCTTTGAGGACCTCGACGCTTTGAAGATCAAAAAGGGCGGTGCCGCCGCCGCGCGGGCTGGAGATGATGACGCCGTCCTGAAAAACGGGCACGCGTGAGGGGATGCGAGGGTCGGCGGCGTCGGTGGTGAGGCCGCGGAGGTTGAGGCTGATGTTGTCGACCGACTGCGGAGAGGCGAAGAAACCGGGGACGAGCGGCGCGAGTTCGTCGTAGGTGGTGATGCCCGCGGAGGTGAGAAGATCGCCGCTGTAGGCGGTGACGGGAGTGGGCTGGGTGAGCAGGGCGTCGGAGGGGAGCGGGGTGGTGACCTCGACGGGGTCGAGCACCACGGGTTCGTCGGCGTGCATCGCCGGGAGGGCGAGCATCGAGGCGAGGACGAGGCGGGGGCGGCGGACGTTCACAGATCAGGAGGCGCGGTCACTGCGGCTGACAATGAAGATGATGGCGGCGGCGATCAGATCGGCGCCGGCCACGGCGAGTCGCAAGTGAAGGGGGAGCCGGACGAGACAGAGCACCACGGTGGCCGCTATCAGCAGGGCGACGACGGCGATGATCATTGCGGGGCGTTTGGCAGGGGCGGGAGACGGCATGGAGGTTGGCGAGAAAAGGGGCTTCCTGAGCTCACGTTCGGGGCCACGAGGCGCGGGGCGAGGGTGTGTTGGCGGGCTTGGTCAGCTGACGATCGGAAGCGCGATGCGCATGGTGGTGCCGGCCGGGCTGGAGTCTAGCAAGGTGATATCGCCATGGTGTGACAATAAAATGCGCTTGGCGATGGCGAGGCCCAGGCCGGTGCCGTCGGACCGGCCGGAGAGAAACGAATCAAAGATATGGGCGCGCAACTCTTCCGGGATGCCGCGTCCGGTGTCGCTGATATCGATGAGGGCGAAGTCGGTGTCGGCGCGTTTTTCAGCCGAGCAGCGGATCGTGATGGTGCCGCCATCGTTCATGGCTTGCGTGGAGTTGATCAGGAGGTTGAGGAGGACCTGCTGGATCTGGCCTTTGTGAACGTCGACGACGAAGGGGCGGACGGGTGGCTCGAAGCGAAGGTGGATCTTGCTCTGGGCGAGCTTGAGCCGGATGAGGACGATGGTGTCGCCGATCATGTCGGCGAGGACCCAGCGCGAGTGGAGGCTGGACGGAGCTTTGGCGAAGTTGAGCACGCGCGAGACGATGGCTTCGAGCTGGTCGAGTTTTTCGCTGATGACGCGCACGTCGGTGCGGCGGGGATCGTCGGCGGGGAACTCGAGATCGAGGTAGCCGAAGAGAAGTTTGATCACCGTGAGGGGGTTGCGGATCTCGTGGGCGATTTCGGCGGCGAGGAGACCGAGGGTGGTGAGCTGTTCGTTTTTTCGGAGGGATTCCTCGCTTTGGAAAACGCGCGAGTAGAGGCGGGAGTTTTGCAGGGCGACGGCGCCGAGGGAGGCAAGGGCGGCCAGGAGGCGTTTCTCGTCGTTGTTGAAGCGGTGAATATGATCCGTGAACACGGCGAGAACGCCGATGACCTCGTTTTCGTAGAGGACGGGGGCGGCGAGCAACGAGCGCAGCGAGGGGTCGCGGGGCAGGTCGACAACATCGAGAAATTCGGGGGACTGGATGTTGATATATTCGATCTGCTTGCGGGTATGGATGGCGGAGGAAACCAGGCAGGAAGCGACGGGCAGGTTGGGTTCGGGAAGCGGGAGAATCGAGGTGTTGGTGAGCGAGATGAGACGCAGGGTCTGGCGAGGGGAGTCGTAGAGGTAGAAGGCGCAGGCGCGGGTGTTGGTGATGATCCGGGCGTCGCGCGTGATGGTGTCGAAGAGCTCTTGTTGTTCGAGTTTCCCGACGAGGGACTGGCCGATGGTGATAAGCGATTCGAGCTGACGGGCCTTGCCACTCAGATGGCGCAACTGCCAGAGGCGTTGCATGACCGCGGTGGCCTCTTCACAAATGCGAAGAAGGAGGGCAAGGTCGGTTTCGCTGAAACCGCCAAACCGGTCGCTATCCAGATTGATGACGCCCAGGATTTGTCCGCCGGCCTCGACCATCGGGGCGGCCATTTCACTGCGGACCTCTTTGCGGATGGAGATATAGCGGGAGTCGGCGGTGACGTCGGTGACGAGTTGAGGGCGGCCATGAAAGGCGACCCAGCCGGTGATGCCCTGGCCAAGGCGCAGGCTGACTTCGTCGGCGGTGCTGAAAAGGCCTTGGTGGACGTCGATCTCTAGCTTGCCGGTGTCCGGGTTGAGGAGGGAGACGGAGCCCGAGGAGGCACCGAGGGTTTCGATGGAAATGGCGAGGATCGCCTGCAGGGCCTCGTGAGGATCGTCAATGCGGCCGGCGAGGCTGCTGATGCGATAAAGCGCACGATCGGCGCGAGGATCAGATTCGACGTCCATGATTTCCCGTCACTATCGCGCGAGCCGCGCGGCGGGCAAACTTAGATCGCAGCGACGGCGGCGGTATCGGCAGGCGTGATGATCGTCGAGAGGGCGTCGCGAAGGGCGTGCAAACGGGTGTTGTCCTCGGCGGTTTCGGGCGACGCGTTTTCGATATAGAAGGTATCGATGGCGATGCCGCGTTCGGTGCCGATGCGGGCGAACGTGATGTCAAAGCCGTGGTCGCTGATCGTCTTGGCGAGGCGGAAGAGCAGGCCGATCTCGTCGCGGGCCTGCACCTCGACGATGGTGCGTTGCATGGAGAGCTCGTGGTAAACGTCGACTGTCGGCGGGAAGGAGGCGTGGATCATTTCGCCTCCGGTCGGCAGGGAGTAGCGGGCGGGGGCGAGCTTGCGGGCTTGGGCGACGATGTCGGGATAAAGGTCCTTGTTGGAAACAAGGGCTTCCTCGACCGTGCGGGCGAAGGACTCCTGGGCCTTGATGTTCTGGACGATGCCGCGGCCCGGTTCGACGACGTAGAAAGTGTCGATGGCGATGTGATCGGAGCGGGAGATGGCCTTGGCGCCGAGGATGGAGAGGCCGGCGACGCTGAAGGCGCCGGCGAGTTTGTAGAAAAGGCCGGCGCGGTCCCACGTGACAATGTTGACCACCGTAAGCGAGCGGTTGAGGTCATCTTTCCATTCGATGATGGGCCGCAGGGCGCCGAGGGAATCCGCCTGGGTGATGGATTTCAGCAGGCGGTTGACCATGCTGATGTGAAGGGAAATCTCCGCCGAATCGGTGTGGATGAAATACCGTTCGGGAAGCAAATTGAAGTGCGCGGTGATCTCGTCCTGGCTGATGCCGGGAATGGTTCGCGAGACAAGGTCCTGGTAGGTCATTTGCAGGCGTTGCGAATTGCGGGTAACGATGGCGGCGCCGTGGATCAGTTGATCAAGGGTAGTGCGGTAGAGGCTGGTGTGGAGCGCATCCTTGTAGCCGTTCCAGAGGCCTGAAGCCGTGCCGCGCGCATCGCAGAACGTATGGACGTAAAGGTGCCGGAGCTGGTCGGCATCCGGAACGATTTCGGCGAAAGCAGCGGCGGTGTTGGGATCATCTACATCCCGCTTCTGCCAAAATCGTGCCATGATCAGATGATTTTTTATGACAAAGATCACGATCTCGCTGTTTTCCGGGCTGACCCCGAGTCGCTTGAGGATCGGGCGGGCGATTTCGACACCGCTTTCGGCGTGGCCCTGAATGCCGCGCGCCTTGCCGATGTCGTGGAGCAGCAAGATCAAATAAAGGAGGGTGGGGGTGGGCGTTTCATGGAGGGCCGCGCGGTATTTCAGGGTGATGGGTTCGGCCTCGGTAAAAACCTGGTCAAGTTCCCTGATGGCATTGAGCGTATGAATATCGGCCGTGTAGCGGTGGTAATATTCGTGCTGAACGAGGCAGGTGAGTCCGTCGAATTCGGGGATGAACCGGCCGAGCACGCCGAGTTCATGCATCAGCGCGAGGGTCGGGTAAACGTTACCCGCTTCGTCGAGGATGGCCTTGAAGCTGATGTTGGCGTCGGTGGATTCGGAGACTTTCCGGGTGATGAGGGGGATGGATTCGCGGATGAGGGTTTGCAGCGCGAAATCCATCTGTGCATCGAGACTCTGGCAGTGGCGGAAGACGCGGATGAGACGCGCGGGGTCTTCGCGGAAAATGCCGGGGGACTCGGCACTGAGTTCACGATTGCGCAGGACAAAGCCGTCGATGCGTTTCACGCGTTCGTGGCGGCGGGCGCGCACGACATCGCGAAACGAGATGAACAGGCCCGGTTTTTCCAGCGTGAGCGCGAGGCGGTTTTCGACGAGTTTGGAGATGCGGTAAACGGTCTGCGCGGAACGGTAGTAATCACGCATGAACTGCTCCACCCGGCCGAGCATGTCGCGGTGGGTGTAGCCAAGGCCGAGGGCGATGCGCGGCTGGGCCTCCAGGTCGATCACGTCGGTGGGACGCTTCTTTTGAAAATGCAGCTCATTGCGGACGCGGTGCAGGAATTCGTAGGCACGCTGGAAGTCGCGGAGTTCGTTTCGACGGAGGAAGTTTTGCTCACCCAGTTCCTTGAGGTCGGCGATGCCGAGCTTCACGCGGGCCATCCAGAGGGCGTTCTGATAATCGCGCATGCCGCCGACGCCGCTCTTGATATCGGGCTCCTGAAGGAAGACGGAATCGCCATATTTGGCGCGGCGGGTGCGCTGGTCTTCAAGGCGCGCGGCGATGTAGCCTTTCGGATCTTCGACGGTGTAATAGGCCTTGTAGGTCTGGGCGAATCCCTCGAACAGCGTGTTCGAGCCTGCGACCAGGCGGGATTCGAGGAGCGCGGTCTTGCTTTGGATGT
>JAQSWS010000019.1:48751-63057 GCA_029266495.1 Rariglobus sp.
GGAAAACGCTTCGTCGATCGTGCGCGTGGAATGCCCAATCTTCAGGCCGCAATCCCAGAGGATATAGAGAATCTCGTTGGTGAGATGGGTCTGCAGCGGCTTCATGGCCGCCTCCTTCATTTTCGAAGGAAACAGGAACATGATGTCGATGTCGCTATGCGGGCTCAGCTCGGAGCGCCCGTAGCCGCCGAGGGCAAGCAATGACACGGGAGTGAGGAGCTTGCCGTGCTGACGCTCGTAGGAGGCGATCGCGTAATTGAACAGGTGCGAGAGCATCACATCGATCATCGCGCTGCGGGCGCGGGTGATCGTGAGACCGGATTCCCCGGCATCGTGCCGCATCCGGATCATGGCGCTTTCAAGGCGCAGGAACGTCTTGCACGCCGAGAGGCGTTTGGCGGTGGGGACCTCACCGACGAAATTGAGGCGTTCGAGGGCGTGTTTTTGGATGCGACCGGTCACGATTGGATAAAGGAGGGAGGATCAGTTGCGCTGCGGATGCTTGGCAAGCCGCACGTGCGAACCGTCCTTTGCCGCATTCGTGCCAAGGGGCCTGCAAATTCCGACGCTTGCCAGCGGGGGTGGGGACCGGTTGGCTGGCCGGCTTAATTTTTCACCATGGCCGAGATCACCAAGAGCTACGAAGCGAAGGACGTTGAGAACAAATGGTATGCCGCCTGGCAGGAGGCCAAGTGCTTCGCCGGCCGTGCCGCGCCCGGTCAGGAAACCTACACGATCGTCATCCCGCCGCCGAACGTCACCGGCATCCTGCACATGGGGCATGTGCTCAACAACACGTTGCAGGATGCGCTCATCCGCCGCGCCCGCCTCGAAGGCAAGGCCGCTTGCTGGATTCCCGGCACCGACCACGCCGGCATCGCCACGCAGACGATGGTCGAGAAACACCTCAAAAAATCCGAGGGCAAGGGCCGCCGCGACCTCGGTCGCGAGGAATTCCTCAAGCGCGTCTGGTCCTGGCGCGACGAGAAGGGCGACAAAATCCTTCAACAACTGCGCGAGCTCGGCTGCTCCTGCGACTGGGACCGCACCCATTTCACGATGGATCCCGGCTATTCGCGCGCCGTGCTCACGTCGTTCGTGAAGCTGTTCGATGGCGGACACATTTACCGGGGCAAACGCATGGTCAACTGGTGCCCGGTGTCGCTCACCGCGTTGTCCGACGAGGAGGTCGAGATGCGTCCGACCAAGGGTTTTATTTACAAGCTCCGCTACGAACTCGTCGAGCCGTCCACCACGAAGGACGCCGAGGGCAACGTCATCCCGCTCACCCATCTCATCCTCGAAACCACCCGCCCTGAGACCATTGCGGCCGACGTCGCCGTGGCCGTCCACCCGGACGACGAGCGTTACAAGCACCTTGTCGGGAAGAAGGTCTGGCGTCCGCTGGGCGAGCGCGTGCAGATTCCCATTATCGCCGACATCGCCGTCGATCCGGCCTTCGCCGCGGGGGCGCTCAAGGTCACGCCCGCCCATGACAAGGTCGATTTCGAGATCGGCATGCGCCACGGCCTGCCGGTGATCGACGCACTCAATGCCGACGGCACGCTCAACGAGTTCGCCGGTCCCGAACTCGCCGGCATGGACCGTTTCGCCGGTCGCAAAAAAGCCGCCGAAATCCTCGAAGCCAGTGGTGCCCTCCTCGAAGCCAAGCCCTACGAAAACAACGTTGGCTATTCGCAACGTGCCGGCGTGCCCATCGAGCCGCGCCTTACCCAGCAGTGGTGGCTGCGCTATCCGCGCGTTGAAGAGGCCAAACAGGTCGTGCGCGACGGGCTTATCCAGATGCACCCCGAGCGCTGGACCAAAGTCTACCTCAACTGGCTCGATAACATCCAGGACTGGTGCATCAGCCGCCAGCTCTGGTGGGGCCACCGCATCCCTGTGTGGTATGCCAAAGGCATCGACCGCGAAAAGCTCACCGAGGCCGATCTGCGTGACCCGAAGAAAATTCATGTTTCTCTGGACGGCCCCGCCGACCCGGAAAACTGGACGCAGGAGGATGACGTGCTCGATACGTGGGCCTCGTCCTGGCTCTGGCCCTTCGCCACGCTCGGCTGGCCGAATGCCGAGGAGCAGGCCAAGGCCGGCTTCAGCCAGTTCTATCCCACGACCACGCTCGCGACCGGCGCGGACATTATTTTCTTCTGGGTCGCACGCATGATCATGGCTGGCCTCGAATTCGCCAAGCCCGGTGCGCCGGTCGAGGAACGCATTCCGTTCAAGCACGTTTATTTCAACGGCATCGTCCGCGACAAGCAGGGTCGCAAGATGTCGAAGACCCTCGGCAACTCGCCCGATCCGCTCGACCTCATCGCCAAATACGGCGCGGACGGCCTGCGCTTTGGCCTGTTGCAAATCGCCCCGCTCGGCCAGGACGTGAAGTTCGACGAGGATCGCATCGAGAGCGGCAAAAACTTCTGCAACAAGCTCTGGAACGCCGTTCGTTTCCGCCAGATGAGCGGCCCGATGAGCGACAACTCCTCGCTTGCCGCCATTCTCGCGCGCCTTGATGCCTCGAAGCTCGACGACGACGACCACGCGCTGCTCACGGCGTTGCTCGACACGATGCGCACGGTGGAGCGCGGATTCACCGGTTTCGAATTCGCCGGGGCCACCCAGCGATTGTATTCGTTTTTCTGGAACGACTTTTGCGACTGGTATGTGGAGGTCGCCAAGGCTCGCGTGCAGGACCCTTCCGTCAAAGACCACGCGCTCGCCGTGCAGGATCTCGTCATTCGCGAATTCCTGCTCATGTTCGAGCCATTCGCTCCGTTCATCACCGAGGAGCTGTGGTCGCTGCTCGGCTATACGGGCGTCGGACAGAAATTCCTTCAGGAGGCGCGTATCGAAACCGCCGACGGTCTCACCGCCACGCTCGCCTCACGCGGGGCGCACATCGATGCCGCCGCCTCCGGTCGCGTGGATAAACTCAAGCAGTTCGCCACGCTCGCCCGCCAGCTCAAGGCCGACCAATCCGTCGCACAAAAACGCGACGTGAAGTTCCTCGCCCTCGCAAACCAGGCCGACTGGCTCGCGCTCGAAAAGGCCGCGTCAAAGCTCACCCGTCTCGTCGGCGCCGCGGATATCAGCCGCACGACCGAGGAGGTTGCCCTGCCCGCCACGGTGACGCCCTTCGGCACGCTCTATCTCGACACCGGCATCAAGGTCGACCCGGCGGCCGAGCGCACACGTCTGACCAAGGAGCTCGATACGATTAATAAACACATAGCGGGCACCGAGGCGCGTTTGTCGAACGAAGCGTTCACCAGCAAAGCCCCGCCGGCCGTGCTCGAAGGCGCGAAGAAGCAACTCGCCGATCAACAGGCGAAACGCGACGAACTCACCCGCCTGCTCAAGGCGTTGTGAGTTGCCGCCCGTCCAAGTTGATCGAAATGCAGGAGCCTGCGTGCGGGCTCCTGCATAATTCCCTCTCGCTGAGTGGAATTTAAGTTCTTAACAGCAAGCCTATTAGTCTCTAATTGAGCCTAAATCTTTACTTAGGACATAAATTAAGTATCTGTGGTTGCAGTCATATTATATGAGCGCTCCTGCCACCACTGCTCCGTCCGTGCCGACCGAACGCGAGTTGAACCTTGAAAAAGCCTCGGCGCAGGAGCGGGTCAAGTGGGCGGTGGACACGTATGGCGAGGGGTTGGTTTTGACGACGAGCTTTGGCATCCAGGCGGCCGTCATGCTGCATCTGGTGACCCGCATCGTGCCCAACATTCCGGTGATTTTTATCGATACGGGGTATTTGTTTCCCGAGACGTATCGTTTCGCGGACGAGCTCACCCGGAAGCTTGACCTGAATCTCAAAACCTATGTCCCGGCGCAGACCGCCGCGCGTCAGGAGGCTCTCCATGGCAAGCAGTGGGAGCAGGGGCTGGAAGGCTTACAGCGCTACAATCATCTCAACAAAGTCGAGCCGATGGATCGCGCCGTGCGCGAACTCAAGGCGACCGCCTGGCTTGCCGGACTTCGCCGTTCGCAGGCCACCACCCGCGGCCTCCTGCCCGTTGTTCAGCACCAGAACAAGATCGCCAAGATCCACCCGATCATCGACTGGGACAACCGCACCGTTCACCGTTACCTGACCGAGAACGGGCTCAATTATCATCCGCTGTGGGAAGAGGGCTATGTCTCTGTCGGCGACTGGCACAGCACGTCGAAGCTCGAAGTCGGCATGACCGAGGAGCAGACGCGTTTCGGCGGCCTCAAGCGCGAGTGCGGCCTGCACGAGAGCAGCGGCCGGACGGATTTCCAGATCTGAGCCAAACCGATGGGGATCATTCAGCCTGGCTGCGAGCCTGTGGGCACGCGCGCCGGGCGGACCGTCTGATGCATTGACGTCAGTTGATTGGCCGGACATGCAACTGGCTGTCAAAATCAACAATCCGAAACCACACCACGCTTATGTCCAATTCTGAATTCACCGTCACGCCCGAGGTCCAGGAAGACCGCACTGCGGCCATTCTCAGTTATATCACGATCATCGGCTTCATCGTGGCCATCGTGCTTCACTCGGGTAAAAAGACCGCATTGGGCGCGTTCCACCTTCGTCAGGTCCTGGGTTTTATCATCGTCGGTCTGGTCGTTGGATTGGGCGTGGGCATCTCGGCGGCCATCCTGGCGTTTATCCCCGTCATCGGCCCGATCTTAATTTTCCTGCTTTGGGCCGTTCTATGGGTGGGCGGCCTGGTTTTGTGGCTGATGGGTTTGATCGCCGCGATCCAAGGCAAGCAGACGCCGGTTCCCCTTATCGGCGCGCCGATCCAGAAGTGGTTCGCCAACACGTTTAACTAACTAAGAACGCGCGTTTTTTCTTTTCTGGCCGTCCGCATTTCACGGACGGCCTTTTTCGTCCTTGCGCCGCCCGCGACGCGTTGCGGTCATAACCGTTTACTTTCCGTCATGGTCTCTCCCGAAACTTTCTCCCACATCGAAAACATCAAGAAGCGCGCAGGGCATCTATGGAGGTTTCTTTGACTGCGAACAAAAGCTTGCGCGCCCAGAAACATATTGGCAAGGTCAACGCCCTCAAGCGCGCCGTCCTGCCCGTCGTTGATTTCAAAAAGCGGGTCGACGATCTCGAGGTGATGATCGAACTCATCGAGGCCGGCACTCCGGAGGAGCAGGAGGAATACTCCCGCGAACTCACCAGCCAGGTCGACGCCATGGTCCCTGAACTCGACAAGATCGAGATCGGTGCCTTCCTCACCGGCCAGTTCGACCGGAACAACGCCATCTTCTCCATTCAGGCCGGCGCCGGCGGCACCGAGTCCAATGACTGGGCCGACATTCTCTACCGCATGTATAACCGTTGGGCCGAACGCCGCGGTTTCGAGGTCGAGTTGATGGACGTCCAGCCCGGCGACACCGCCGGCATTTCCAAGGCGACCGTTCTCATCAAGGGCGAAAACGCCTACGGCTATTGCAAGGCCGAGCGTGGCGTCCACCGCCTCGTGCGTATTTCGCCGTTCGATTCCAACGCCCGCCGCCACACCTCGTTCTGTGCGGTCGACGTTGTGGCCGAGATCACGGACGAAATCAAAATCGACATCCCCGAAAGCGAGCTGCGCATCGACGTTTATCGTTCCTCCGGCAAGGGCGGCCAGGGCGTTAACACGACCGACTCGGCCGTGCGCATCACGCACATCCCGACCAACACCGTGGTGGTCTGCCAAAACGAACGTTCGCAGATCAAAAACAAGGCCGCCGCGATGAACGTCCTCAAGGCCCGTCTCTACGAAAAGAAGCAGGACGAGCAACGCGCCGAGATGGACAAATTCTACGGCGACAAAGGCGAGATCGGCTTCGGCGCACAGATTCGCAGCTACGTGCTGCAGCCTTATCAAATGGTGAAGGACCTGCGCACGGGCGTCTCGACTTCAGATACGCAGGGTGTGCTCGACGGCGACATCGACCGCTTCATCAACGGCTGGCTCCGCGCCGGCTGCCCGCGCCACCGCAACAAGGACATCCAGGTCGACGACGAGTAAGCCGGGTTGGTTGGGACTCGCCGAAAAGAATTCTCCCTTTTCGGCGAGATACGGACGGCGGCTTATTTGGCCGCGGCGCGGGTCGACTCCAGCCATGTCTTCACCGTGGGCCAAGTAATGGCGAGGCTGCCCTTGGCACTGGGGTGGGTGCCGTCGGGAACATAGCGCTGATAGGTCGCCGGTTCACTCTCTTTGAGTTTTTTCCACGTCACGTAGTGATCCAGTAGCGGAAGGCCCTGTTCGCGGGCGAGCTTCCGGTAATTGTCGTTGCAGCGATCCAGGTTGGGACGGACGGAGAGACTGCGGTTTCCATTCGGGGCGTCCCAGCCGATGTTCATCGTCTGGAGCACGATCACAGCATTGGGATTTTGAGCGCGGATGCCTTCGACGATTTTCATGAGATTGGCGGCGCCGCGCTCGACCGGCATCTGGAATTTATCATGCGCGTCGTTGTAGGCGAATTCGACGAACACCAGGTCAGGGTGGTGGTCGAGCACCTTGGCTTTGAGCTTTTCAACGCCCCAATCGGAGTTTTGGCCAGGACCGCCGCTGTTGATGAATTTAACTTTCCCCGGATACTCTTGGTCGAACCACTGCTTGGTTGCATTGGCCCACGCACCACCGTGGGTGAGGCTGGTTCCATAAACGATGACCGTCTGGTTTTTTCCGGTATTGAGGTTTTTAAACACGGTGGCGGGCGAGGCTGAAGCGGCGTGGCTGTTCATTGCAGCCGCGGTGAGCAGGCAAACCATTGCGACAAGGCGGAGGGGGAGTTTCATGGGGAAGCCGTCATGTTTTCCGGGTCTAAGTGAGCGGCAAGCCCTGAGGGTCTGAATCGTTCAGTCCTTCGAGTGGGGCAGCGGAGTGGAAACGACGCGGCGGCTTTGACTTCCACGCGTTGTTTCCTGTCTTCTTGGCACCGAACATGCCCGACCTCGCCCACGCCGATCTCAAAGCAGCTTTTGCCGCCACGTCGTTGTTTGAGGACAAAACGTGGCAACTCTCACCCGAAGCGTGGGCGCTCACGCCGGAACAAGCCGCCGAATTGACCGACATCGGTGCGGCGTGCCTCGAATATCATCAGGCGCTCGAAACCCTCTACCTGCGCTCGGTCGCGGGTAAGAATCTCCTGCGCAACAAACCACTCCTTGCGCCTTGGGTCGCCGACTACCTCGACCGCGGCAAACCGGAGCACCTCGTCGCCCACGCGCGCGATCCAAAGAACCGCGGCGTTTTTCCGACCGTCCTCCGCCCCGATCTGCTGCTCACCGACGACGGTTTTGTGATGACCGAGCTCGACTCCGTGCCGGGCGGCATCGGGCTCACCGCCTTTCTCAACCGCCTGTATTCACCCACCGGTGACATCGTGGGCGCGGGTGATGCGATGATCCGTGGTTTCCACGGCTCGCTGGCCGCCCTTCGCCCCGACGCCCGCAACCCGCTCATCGCGATCGTGGTGTCCGACGAGGCGGCGACCTACCGGCCCGAGATGCGCTGGCTTGCCGAGCAGCTTCAATTGCAGGGAAAACGGGTGTTTTGCCTCGATCCAGACGACGTGTTTCCGCTGGGCTCGTCGCTCTGCTTCGATGTCGAGGGCAACCCCGAAAAGATCGACATCATCTACCGGTTTTTTGAGCTCTTTGATCTGGAGAACATCCCCACCGCCCATTCCTTTTTCGAGGCATGGACCGCGGGCGAGGTCGCCATTGTGCCTCCGATGCGGCCCTACCAGGAGGAGAAACTCGGCCTCGCGCTCTTCCATCATCACCTGTTGCAGGATTACTGGGCGGAGGCTCTGGACGGCCGCACGCTCAAGCTGTTGCGCCGCCTCATCCCGCAATCCTGGGTGATCGATGCCACCCCATTGCCACCGGGAGCGGTTCTTGATGGCCCGAAGGTCGGCGGACGCCCGTTGAACGACTGGCGCCAACTCGCCACCGCGTCACAAAAAGAACGCGACCTCATCATCAAAATCTCCGGTTATCACGAAAGCGCCTGGGGGGCCCGCAGCGTGGTGCTTGGCAGCGATTGCTCGCGCGAAGAGTGGCAGGGCGGCATTGACGTTGCGATCGAGGATTCGCCACGCAATCCGCACATTCTCCAAGACTACAAAAAACCGCGCCGTGCGAAGCACCGCGTTTACGACCGCGAGCACCAGGTGCGCGAAGTCGACGGACGCCTGCGTCTCTGCCCGTATTATTTTGTGACCGCCGGCAAAGCGGTCCTGAGCGGTGCGCTGGCGACCTTTTGCCCCCCCGACAAAAAGATCATCCACGGCATGCAAGATGCCGCACTCCTGCCGAGCCGCGTCGTTGGCCCGTAACCGAGTGGGCGCGGCCCGGTCGGGCTAAGGGTAGGCCGTCATCGCCGGCGCGCCGGCGGGGATCCCAAGATGGCGATTTCCCTCGTGAGATCAGGAGTGATCAGCACTCGTCCGATCACAAAAGGTTCGCGCGGGGTTTTTGTGATCGGACCGAAAAATGAATAATAAGGGCGGCGACGAGAACACCGGCACCCAAGAGGCCGACCAACGAGCCGATGAGGGTGGAAGCCAAAACGCTGCCTATGTTGGAAGACAGTTCTGCCGGGTTTGCCGGCCCTGCATCGCCCAAGGTGTCAAATGCACCGATCATCCCGAGAGCGGTGCCGGCGACGCCAATGATCGGTCCGCCGAGCATCATCACGACGCCGATAATCACGGTTTTTTTCACTGCCGGGCTCATGGGTGAGGTCGTTGGTTTCTCTTTGTTCGTCAGGCTGGGATTACAATGCATAGCGTCCGGCAATTTTTTCGAGGATGCGCAGAAGTTCAGGCGTCAAGGCCCGGAATCGAATGCAGCTCTTCCCGACGGAATAACCGGCGAGATCGGCTTTGAACTCTGCGACGACCTCGGGATCGGCGTAAAAGGAAAAGTAATGCTTTTGCGCGTTAAAGCCCAAGATGCGCTCACCCACGACATAGGTCGGCATGCCATACGCCATGCCACCAACCGCCGCCGGTGCATGTTTACGAATACATGCATCCAGCTGACGCAGGATCGCACGGGTGTTCTTATCCACGCTCGCCAAATACGCTTCAATGGTCGGTGCTTTCGACTGCATGTATCATTTATGAGATTTGATTAACCGTATAAAGCTGATGCGCGACGTGTGGCTGGGGCGCAATCCGTAGCAGTGCAGCGGTCGGCTCCGGCGCTTGATTGGATTCATTTTCGCCAACTTCCAGACGAAAAAACCGGTGGAACGACAGGCTGTGGCGAATATGGTATTCAGTCTTTTCGTCGCTCAGATGATAATACGCTGAATCGCCTTATTTGATCTCCATTCCATTGGCGCGCGCGAATGCGGGAAAATCAAGTGCGGTATTCTGATCATGGACTATTCGCCACTGGCCATCCTGTAACTCGAACACATAGGTCAGCCATGTATCCAATGGCGTATCTTCGGGCTTGGGCCGATACTGATATTTTACGAGAGCCATGGCTACATTCTCGCCAACAACTTTATGGACGACTTTTCCTTCCCATGTCCATTTTGGGTCTTTGAACCACTGTTCATGGATGGCGATTGTTTCCGCGGGAGTGGTGAATGCATATCCATTTTGAACAATGGTATAAAGCGTGTCGCCGCGCGTGAGATGTGATCTAAAAGCGTCGATGTCGCGATTAGTAATGGCAGCAAAATGCTGCTTCAGGGCGGTATCAAAATCTGGTTTCATGGAGGTTTTGGAGCTGCAAGCAGATGTAGGGAGAAGAACGGCCATACAAACAAGAATCCCTGGCTTTTTGGCCCAAGCTACAATCTTGTCGGCCAGCTTTGAAACGGATGAGAACCTTTCGTCATGGTTGAGGAGGAATTGAAGATGCATACTGCTTCTCAACGATCAGGATCGCCGGTTTAGGACACTCGCTCGCGCTTTTTTGCCGTTAACTGAACCACGTGTATGGTGCTTAACTCATGCGCTAGCACGGGCTGCAAGATACGTTGGTTCTGGCGTCCGGCTGGAAAAGATGGGTCACGTCGCTCGCTAGCACAACACGTGACAGCTGTGGTCATTGTCTGTCGCGCTTGGTTCGACTTCGTGGTTTGTTGATCATCGCGTTTCTTGGTAGCCTACCGAAGTTCCAAATCGAATCCGTCAAGCACCATACCGAGAGCAAATGAGAACGCGACGTAGAGTGGTATCGCCCAAAGTGGAAAATAGTGAAGGAGCATGCGTCTGCGAGCAATCCGCGTATCATTGAGGTCTGAGAACTGGAGCGATGCCCACAATCCGATAAATCCCGCATAGAAGAACGCTACAATTATCATTTTTTCGGTGTGCGAACCGGGCCTGCTTGTCTCAGGAATCAGTATGGGCAGGGCGAGCAAGATCAGAGCCAGCGCACCATTTATGAATTCGAGGACAATCTGAGCTGCTCGTTTCATATTGCCGAACGCCTTAGGTCAGACATGACCGCAGCTGGCGCGGGACGTGCGCAGCATGATACGTGACAGCTGTGGTCATCGTCTGTAACGATTGGTTCGGCTCCGGTTTCATTCAGAATGCAAATAGGACTGCGATGGCTGAAAAGTGAGTAGCTGCTGCGGCATAAGGCGCAATGATACAAGTCCGGATCCATCTCGACCGCCTCATCCTTCCAAACTCCCGGACGGCCACGGTCAGGGAAATAATCCAAACCGGAGGGACGAGCACGGCAGAATAGAACACAATCCAGCGCAGCACTTCGATACGGCCGGGCAGATGCTCAGTATCCATGAGCATCACGGCCCCCAAAAGAAATATGGGCCAAATCAGAATGCAAAGGATCCCGCTGATAACGAATGCTAACTTCATTACTGATTTGCCGAACGTTCCGGGTCAGACATGCAGAGCCTGTGCTATCGAATTTATGGGGAGCTTGAACCGTATTGTCTGTAGCCGCTGGTTCGGCTCCTTTTTACCAGTCTCTCCATTCGCTCGCCGGACCTTCGCCGCCTCCATATTTCTTCGGATCGATTCCTGCCGCCGTAGCTATACGATTTGTGAGCTCACAAAGATCTTCTCGTTCGCCGGTTTCAATCAGACTTTCATCTTTTTCGTTCAGAATATTTGTGGACTCAATAGCTTCTTTAAAGAGCGCTATTTTTTGTTGTTCCGAAGCATCACTCCCAAGGGTGATAAGCTTGGATATAAGCTTATCGAACACCGCTTGAAACGCGGAGCAGGCTATTGGTGTATACTGCTCTAAACCGCTTTGCTGCCATCGCGGGAACGGATATTCATCCTTAACTGATTCTAGTGTGTTCGAGTATGAAGACATAGGCTTTAATATGGTAGACTTTGTGCACGCGTTAAGGGCAAATACGATGAGAACAGCAGGGATGATAAAGATTTTCATTCTTTGCCGAACGTTTCGAGTCAGGCACGGGAACCCTGTGCTATCGAATTCATGGGGAGCTAAACTGCATTGTCTGTAGCCGCTGGTTCAGCTCCGTAGTTTGGTTCATCGGCTGAAGTTTGATCTGCTTACGCTTAGGTCAGATCTTCTGGGCACAACCTCGAACGATGCCATATTTGGCGTGCTGCCCAACTGGCCGGGTTTCCTCTCCGGATCGTCGAACAAGACACAAATTGAGTCGTTGTCGTCGCCATCCAAAATAAGAATTCGATAGCCGTCGATCTTCAGGCCATGCTTTTCGAATACCGGAAGCGCGGCCCGAATTATTTTAAGATCAGAACCCAATATTGACGCGCGCTCACCATACGCTGGTCGTGATGTGAGCGGATCTGCGAGTAGTGGCGTCGAAATAAGCACGGCGCCGAGAAAGTAAAGAATAGCGATATTCATGATTTCATTTTGACTAACGTTCCGGGTCAGGCATGCGGGCCCCGCGTTATTATAGCATTCATGGGGAGCTTAAACCGCAATGTCTGTAGCCGCTCGTTGGGCGCCTTTTTTCTTTCCGATGAGGCATTTAGTAAACCCACGGTTCATGAGAATATCAAGAAAATCGGCGAGCGCATCATCTCCGGCTGAACCGAAATCAACGAAGAAGCGAGCGGTGCCGTTCTCAATTTCTGGATCAGAGGCAAAATGAACGACTCCCAAAAGCCCATCCACATCGGCAACCCTGACTTCCTGCGCATCGAACCACTTCATAAACCAGTCGCGCAGCCATTCCCAGTCTGGCGTGCAATCTAGCGGAATTTCGAACTGCATATAATCCCAACATAACCGATGAATCTCGATACTCAGAGTGCGCTCCCATGTAACAAAAGCTGGCTCGGTAAATTCAATCGCTACTGAATCAGCATTTTCGCTCTCAAACTTCCCTGGTGAAGCCTCGAACACTAGGTCATATCTCAAAGGCAGCTGAAGTCCGTCCGGTGCCGAAACAATGTCGCCTGATGCATTCCGCGGCGCTGCTTCAGCGATAATCCGCACACCGGCCGCACCTCGTAAGGCAATGTGCTCGCGCAATACTTCCCTGCACCGGGTGCGCGCTCTTTGTATAGAATTGCCGAATGTCATGTTCTTTTGCTCAACGTTCCGGGTTGTCTGTAGCCGCTGGTTCGGCTCCGTCGTCTGGGTTTTATAACCTGTGATATTCATGCGCGTGGGTTCGATTTTATTCAGGCCGATCGTTTTTCTTTGGCTGCCTCGGATAGATCCAGCGGGTAATACAAAGGCATAGATACAAAACAAAGATAAATAAAAACCCCGCTCCGCAAAACGAAGCATACAAGTGCGATGTCCAGCTATCGAGTGTAAATGCAAGGACTGCAGCAATTATAAACAATACTCCGCTCACGGTTAATGTGACGCGACGCAATGAGAGGTTTTTCATTTGCCGAACGTTCCGGGTCAGACATGCTGACCCTGTGCTATCGAATTCACGGGGAGCTTAAGCCGCATTGTCTGTAGCGCCTGGCTCGGCTCCGTGGTTTTCATTTCGTGAGATATGGCGTCGCTAAACTGGCGATCTACATCAATACGCTTAAACATAAAATCATCGATAATAGCATTCCAATATCCGGTTTCTCTTTGGTCGGGAGTAGTATTCCGGATAAATCCTTCTTTCGATAGAGCCGCGAACTCGATGGAAAGCGTCGATCGGCTCCATTCTTCTTTTCGAAGGTCATCCGGCAGCCAATCAACTGTGCAAAAAATCAGGAATATAAGCTGCCGGGCTTCTTCTTGGCTCAACGTCTCACCAAATCGTAATCGAACTAAACTAGGGAGTTTCGATGACATGGTTTTATTTGCCCAACGCCCCAAGTCAGACGCGACCCGCAGAGAATACCAGCCGATAATGATAGCATAAAACCGTTCGAAAACGGGATGCTGCGGGTCGTTGTCTGTAGCCGCTGGTTGGGCTCCGTGGATTGGCTTCTGGGGTCAGCGATGATCATAAGCTTTGTCGACTCGGGCGATTCAGCTCATAACCACAAACCACCAACTCCCTAGAAACGTCTGATTTCCACGCACCTTCAGAATCCAAGCCTACATAAACAACACCACTAATGTCGTTTGGGGTCTCAATATCACCTTTGACAAGTGCACACACATTCTCACGACCAAGCTTAGCCATCAAATAACCGTGCTCGAAAACTACATTTTGGCGAGCTCTGCATTTAGGCTTCATTTGTGATTCATGGACACCTCTACCATGATCGCAGGCGGGTATCCCGGATTCGCATCCAACACTTCTTGGATTGGTTTGTCTTGGGGCACTTCCACAACCTGGGCATGCAAAACGTGACTGGGATCCTTCGATTGTGTGATCTTCACCAGTGCACGTTTGCCTTCAGCGCACCCCGAGTGGGCGATTACTCGAAACCAACCGCATTTCTTGCAGAGGACCCGAACGCTCTGAAAATCTAAGCCGGGATGGAGCATCTTTATTTATGCCGAACGTTCTGGGTCAGACACGCGGACCCTGTGCTAATAGCATTCATGGGGACAGTAAACCGCGTTGTCTGTAGCCGCTGGTTCGGCTCCGTTTTCTTCTCTATCCGAATGGCTTCCGCGTAAATTAAATCTCCATCCAATAATCCGAAACTCAAATCATCTCGATCTACCTCGATTGTGATTTTGGCTCCGCCATTTAGGCGCGTGACCTGAAACTTCCCATTCGATGATCTAAGCCATATGGCTCTGTCGATAATATCCTTCAGCGTAGCCGGGGATTTCAGATTATAAATACCCGGGTTTCGCACGCCACCGCCATAAATCCTTACTTCGATCGTGGAGGAATCTTTGGCTCCATATATTTCCGTATTTTCTTCCGGGGTGTTCGCAT
>JAQSWS010000104.1 GCA_029266495.1 Rariglobus sp.
CGCCAAAAAGGGCAAGAAATAATCCACACGGCGCGTCCGGTTGCGCCGTTGATTTTCCCGAGGCAAGTCCCGCAAGCGCGGGGCTTGCCTTTCTTGTGTCCGCATTTTTTGTTCTGACGATCTATCCATGAGCCAAGCACCCGCGCCGCTTTCCACCTGGGCCCTTAACGTTTCGCCTTCGCCGACGCTTGCGGTCGATGCCAAGGCCAAGGCCCTCGCCGCCGCCGGCGAGGACGTCTGCGGCTTTGCCGCGGGCGAGCCCGATTTCGACACGCCCGAGCACATCAAGGATGCGTGCATCGCCGCCTTGAAGTCCGGCAAGACCAAGTATGCGCCCACTCCCGGCATCGAGCCGCTCCGCCAGGCTCTCGCCGACAAGTATCTCGCCGATTACGGGCTGAAGTATGCGCCTTCCCAATTCATCGTTTCGCCCGGCGGCAAGTTCTCCTGCTACCTCACGATTCTCGCGGTGTGTTCACCGGGCGACGAGGTGATCATCCCTGCGCCGTTCTGGGTGAGCTACCCGGAGATGGTAAAGCTGGCCGGTGCCGTGCCGAAGCTCGTGCTCGCCGACGACACCACCGGATTCAAGCTCACGCCCGCGCAGCTCGAAGCCGCGATCACGCCGAAGACCCGGCTCCTCATCATCAACTCGCCGTCGAATCCCACGGGCGCGGTTTACACCAGGCCCGAGTTGGAGGCG
This sequence comes from Rariglobus sp., assembly GCA_029266495.1. Taxonomy (GTDB): domain Bacteria; phylum Verrucomicrobiota; class Verrucomicrobiia; order Opitutales; family Opitutaceae; genus Rariglobus. Next base: position 704 of record JAQSWS010000104.1, read on the forward strand.
CTCACGGCCGTCGCGCTGAAGCATAACCTCTACATCATGTCGGATGAGATCTACGAACATCTCACCTATGACGGGGCGAAGCATTTTAGCCCGGCGTCCTTCAGCAAGGATGCTTTTGATCGCACGATCATCGTTTCCGGCTTCGCCAAGACCTATGCCATGACCGGCTGGCGTCTCGGCACGACGGTCGCGCCCGCGCCCATCGCCAAGGCCATTTCCGAACTGCAAAGCCAGATGACCTCCAATGCCACGACCTTCGCCCAATATGGCGCCGTGGCCGCGCTCAAGGAGAAGGACAAGACGGACGCCGCGCTCAAGACGATGCTGGTCGCCTTCGACCGCCGCCGGAAGTTTCTCCATGCCGAACTCAACAAGATCCCCGGCATCACCTGCCTTCTCGCCGAGGGCGCCTTTTATCTGTTCCCCAACATCTCCAGCTTTGGTCTGAGTTCGGTGGAATTTTGCTCACGTCTGCTCGAAGCCGAGAAGGTGGCCGCGGTGCCTGGAAGCGCGTTCGGTGCCGAGGGCTACCTCCGCCTCAGCTATGCGACCAGTGATGAGATCATCGCCAAGGGCGTGAGCCGGCTGGCGAAGTTCTGCGCGAGCCTGAAAAAGTAACGGAGACGGGCTGGTGCCCGCTCCCGTTCCTCTTTTTGGCAGGGCATGGCGCCGGCGCCATGTGCCTGCCGAAGCGGACGACCCAGCGGTCCGTCCCCACCTGTCCAGTTCGTTAAATACGAGTGACGGGACCGGATCGCCGGCCGTGGTCAGCTGGCGATGAGCTTTTCCAGCTCGGTTTTTACACGGGCAAAGGCGGCTTCGATCTCGGCAATCTGTTGTGGTTCGGTTTCGGCGAGACCTTTGTTCCGAGCGTGATGTTCAAGGTGTTCCGCCAAGGCACGCAGTTCGCTCGCACCTACATTGCTGGAACTTCCCTTGATGCTATGCGCGGCGCGGACGAAGTTGACGGAGTTTCCCGAAACGAGGCTGCTGTGGAGCTCGGCTATGCGCAGCGGGGTGTCGTCGATGAAAATATTCAGGATCTCTTTCAGGAACACATCTCCGTCGTCGGGGCTCAGTGCGCGTAAATTAGCAATTACCTCAAAATCGACTGGAGAAGGGGACGACATGGCAAACACGCTGTGGGCAGACGATTAGATGGCAAATCGCAAGAACCGGCCGTCTGCCTGTTTATATTTTTAACAATTAATTAGCGCCTTTGTTTCCATTTCCTTGCAAACGACGGGGCTCAAGTCGCCCACTCGAATGAGGTGTTGGCTTCGATTTCCTCGATGGTGGTGAGGCCGAGGAGCACTTTTTTGAGGCCGTCGTAGCGCATGGGCTTGTAGCCGACCTTGGCGGCCGCGGCGGTGATCTCCTGCACGCTGGCCCGGTTGGTGATGAGCGTGCGGATCTCCTCGGTGATGAGCACCAGTTCGTGAAACGCCACACGGCCTTTGTAGCCGGTGCCGCGGCAGGCGCCGCAGCCGCGTCCACGGTAGAATGGCACCTCAGCGAGGCCTTCATCCTTGAAATATTTCTGCAACACTTCGCGTGAGGGGAAGTAGGGCTCCTTGCAGTTCTCGCAGATGCGGGCGGCGAGGCGCTGGGCGAGCACGCCAATCACCGAGGGCGCGACCATGTAGGGTTCGACGCCGATTTCAATGAGACGGACGATTGCCTGGGCGGCATTGTTCGTGTGAAGCGTTGCAAACACGATATGGCCGGTGAGGGCGGCTTCGGCGGCGATTTTGGCGGTTTCAAGATCGCGGATTTCCCCGATCAGGATCACGTCAGGGTCTTGGCGGAGGAGGGACCGGAGGACGGTGGAGAACTTCAGGTCGATGTGGCTGTTGACCTGGGTCTGGGTGATGCCGGGCAGCTGGATCTCGATCGGATCTTCAATGGTCGAGATGTTGGCGCCGGGCTTGTTGATTTCTTGGAGCGCCGAATAAAGCGTGGTGGTTTTGCCCGAGCCGGTGGGACCTGTGACAAAGATGATCCCGGTGGGGTTTTCGATCAGGCGGCGGAAGGGCGCGAGGATCGTCTGGGACATCATCATCCGCTCAAGCGTGATCATCGATTTCCTGCCGCTCATCGCGAGGATGCGGATGACGGCTTTCTCGCCATAGTGCGCGGGGATCGTGGACACGCGGAAATTCGCATTGGCGGAGCCCACGGGCATCGAGAAGCGTCCGTCCTGGGGGAAACGCGTCTCGGCAATGTTCAGGTTGCTGAGGATCTTGATGCGCGAGACGAACGACCGGTGAAGCTTGCGCGAGTAGGTGAGGACTTCGCGGAGCAGTCCGTCGATGCGGAAACGGATGCGGCACTGGCCCTCCTGCGGTTCGATGTGGATGTCGGTCGCGCGCTCACGGATCGCGTAATAAACGATGTCGTCGAACACCTTCACCAACGACTCGGACTCGGCGAGGTCGGGGTTGTCGAAGACTGTCGAGCCGCTGAGTTCATTGAGGGTGTCCTCAAGATTTTTTTCGGTGGAATACTGGATGAGGATCGCATCCGTGATGTCACGCGGCAGCGCGAACACCGGGCTCACGGGCATCTGCGCAATGAGGCTGACGCGTTTGACGGTGCCGGCATCCTCGGGCGTCGCGAACGCCGCGGTGAGCACACCGTCGATCACATAGAGGCCGATCACATTGACCTTCTTGGCAATCTCAAGGGGGATCGCAGCCAGGGCCTCGTCCGTGACGAGCGAGGCGAAGGGGTCCACATAGGCGAGGCCGAGGCAGTCCGCATACAGCCGGCATGCAATGTCCTTCGGGACCAGCTTGCTCTCGACGAGGGCCTCGAGGAGGCGGAGTCCACCGCCGTGCTGCTGTTCGAGGGCGGACAGCTCCGTTTCGAAATCGAAGTGGGGGAGCTCCCGGAGCTGCGCGGCGAGGGAGGTGTTACGAGGAGGTTTTGCCACGGCGTTTTTTCCGGTTTTGGAACAGTTTTCCGATTTCGATCTGATGGAGTTTTTCCTGGGAGAACGAGCCGGTGGTGCGTTCGAGCTGCAGCTCGGCGAGCAAATCGGGAAGCGAATAGCGGACCTCGCGCAACAGAGGGACTTCGGGCGCGCGGGGAGGAGTGTCGGGCGCGGCGTTGGGACGTGTGCTCATGGACGTGAGGGGAGGTTAGCCTGAGGTTTGATCGTCGTCTTCGGACAGGAGTTCTTTGAGCGTTGCGATGAGTTCATCGCGCGGCGTGTCCTTGCGGATGTAGTGAAGCGCACCGCCCACCACCGCCTCTTCGATGGTCTGGCGATTGGAAAGGGAGGTCAGCATGATCACAGAGGCCGAGTCATCCAGTGCGCGGATTTGCTTGAGGGTTTCGATGCCGTCCTGAACGGGCATGTTCACGTCGAGCATGACCAGGTCGGGGTGTTCCCGTTGGAAGGCCTCGAAGCCCTCGGCTCCATTGGTGGCTTCAACGATCGAGGTCGCCCCGAGGCTGCGCAGGATGAGTCCGATGTATTTGCGGACGTGGGGCTCGTCGTCGATGATGAGGGCTTTTCCGGTGAATGTCATGAGAGGGAGGGGGGCAGGAAAACTTGAAATTCGCAGCCGCCTGCGGGGTGATTTTCTGCAACAATCGTGCCGTGGTGAGCCTCGACGATCTTGCGGCAGATGGCGAGCCCGAGACCGGTCGATTTTTCACCGCCGGTCGGCCGGGCCGACAGGCGGCTGAAGTCCTTGAAGAGCCGGTCGCGTTCGTTTTCGGGGATGCCCGGGCCCTCGTCACGAACCCGGATCACCTGCGTGCCATCCTCCGCGACGCTCAATGCCACGCGCACGGTTGAGCCGGGCGGGGAATATTTCACGGCGTTGCTCAGAAGGTTGTCGATGACCTGGCGGATCTTGGCGCCATCAAGCGTGAGCGACGGCGCGGCCGGCCGCCCGGTGAAGAGAATCTGGGTCTGTTTCCGCGCGGACTCGAGTGCGTTGAGGGTGACGGACTTTTCGATGAGTTCGACCAGCGATGCCGGCGCGGTGTCGAGCTTGAGTTCCCCCGACTCGATCGTGGCGACGTCGAGCAGGTCGTTCACAAGCGTGACCATGCCCTGGCTGGCTTGCTGAATGAGATTGATCAACTCGAGCTGTTCGGGGGCCAGCGGGCCCACCGTGCCGTCGCTCAAAAATTCAGCAAGGCCGCGGATTGAGGCGAGAGGGTTCCTCAAATCATGCGCGGCCATGCCGAGGAATTTGTTTTTGGCGGCGTTGGCCCGGCTGAGTTGCTCGACGAGCAGGAGTTGGCGGTCCATCAGCAGGCGGATCTGCAGGTGGGTGCGTATGCGTGCGACCACCTCTTTCTGGCGGAACGGCTTCATCACGTAGTCGACGCCGCCGGCGCTGAAGCCTTCGACGACATCGTCGGACTCCTGCTTGGCGGTGATGAACATGACCGGAGCGGCCTGTGTTCCATGCCGCCTGCGAAGTTCGCGACAGGCCTCAAAGCCGTTGATTCCAGGTAAAACCACATCGAAGAGCACCAGGTCGGGCTGGAACTTTTCGTATTTCAACAATGCCGACTCGGCGGAGTCCGCCTCATCGAGCACATAGCCCTCGTGTTGAAGGATGCCCCTCAAGATGCGCAGGTTCAAACGGTCGTCGTCCACCATCAGGATCTTGCGTCCTTTCAGGTCAACCAACGCGAGTTCTTCGGGGGGCGGGAGCATGAGCTGGTTTTATGAATGAAATGGCGGCGTCATCGGCAAGCCTCGACCTCGCATCCGATTGCTTCAGCCCCGCGTCATCCGGGGGCTGACGTCCTCTTTATATAAACATATCATGACATGCGTATATGTTGATATTAGTCTTGCCTGGGCATGGCGTGGCTGCTTCGGTGCGGCCACTCATTATTATGGCCAACTCATTCGTGTTTTCCTCCGAGTCCGTGGGCGAGGGGCATCCTGACAAGGTTGCCGACCTCATTTCCGACAGCATCCTCGACGCCTGTCTGGCGGTCGACAAAACCTCCCGCGTTGCCTGCGAAACGTTTGTGAAGTCCAACGTGGTCGTCGTCGGTGGCGAAATCACCATTCCCAAGCTCCAGAACAAGAAGACCGGGAAAACCAAGCCCATCGACGAGGCCTTCAACGTCGAGAAAGTCATCCGCGATGCCATTCGCGACATTGGTTACGTCAACGACGACGATGTCTTCCACGCCGACACTGTATTCATCAATAACTACCTCACCGCGCAGTCCGCCGATATCGCGCAGGGCGTCGACGCCAAGCAGGCCGAGGGTAAAAAACACGCCGAGCAGGGCGCCGGCGACCAGGGTCTGATGTTCGGTTTCGCCGCTGATGAGACCGAGGAACTGATGCCGGCCCCGGTGATCTACGCCCATCGTCTCGGTCGCGAGCTCACCCGCATCCGCAAGAGCGGCAAGGTCAAGTGGCTCCGCCCCGATGCGAAGTCGCAGGTCTCCGTCCGCTATGTTGACGGTGTTGCCACCGAGATCGTCAACGTGGTGATCTCCACCCAGCACACGGCGGACGTGAAGCACTCCGAGATCGAGTCCTTCCTGATCAAGAACGTCATTAAAAAGGTTCTGCCCGCCAAGCTTCTCAACAAGAACACCGAGTTCCTGATCAACCCCACCGGCAAGTTCGTCATCGGTGGCCCGCAGGGCGATTCCGGCCTCACCGGCCGCAAGATCATCGTCGATTCCTACGGTGGCTGGGGTCGCCACGGCGGTGGCGCCTTCTCGGGCAAGGATCCGTCCAAGGTCGACCGTTCCGCCGCCTACATGTGCCGCTGGGTCGCCAAGAACATCGTCGCCGCCGGCTTCGCCAAGCAGTGCGAACTCCAGGTTGCCTATGCGATCGGCCATCCGAAGCCCGTGAGCGTTTACGTGAACACCTTCGGAACCGGCACCGTTGCCGATCAGAAGATCACCGATGCGGTCCAGCAGGTGTTCAGTTTCAAGCCCGCCGACATCGTCAAGCAGCTCAACCTGCTCCAGCCGATCTACCGGCAGACGACCAACTACGGCCACTTCGGCAAGGATGGCCTGCCATGGGAGCAGATCAACAAGGTCGCCGCCCTCAAGGCTGCGCTGAAGTAACCCGAGCCGCCGCGTATCGATACCACCACGACAGCCACCTTTATCATGTCATCCGTTTCCCTTCTTAAAAACGTTCCCGCGGGCCAGGACTACATCGTGCGCGACATCGGTCTCGCCGAGTGGGGCCGCAAGGAGCTCAACGTCGCCGAGCACGAGATGCCCGGCCTCGTTTCCCTTCGCAAAAAATTCGGCGCGAAAAAGCCCCTCAAGGGCGTCCGCGTCACCGGCTCGTTGCACATGACGATCCAGACTGCGGTTCTCATCGAGACCCTCGTCTCGCTGGGCGCCAACGTGCGCTGGGCCTCGTGCAACATCTTCTCGACCCAGGATCACGCCGCCGCCGCCATCGCGAAGGCCGGCGTGCCTGTCTTCGCCTGGAAGGGCGAGACGCTTGAGGAATACTGGGACCTCACCTGGAAGGCCGTCAGCTTTCCCGATGACAAGGGGCCGCAACTCGTCGTCGACGACGGCGGCGACGTCACGCTGCTGCTCCACAAGGGCTACGAGATGGAGCACGGCAGCGACTGGGTGAAGACCGCCTCGTCCTCGCACGAGGAGCAGGTCATCAAAAACCTCCTCAAGAAAATCGCAAAGACCCAAAAGGGTATTTTCACCGCGATGGTGAAAGAATGGCGCGGCGTTTCCGAGGAAACCACCACCGGCGTGCACCGCCTCTATCAGCTTCACGAAAAGGGCAGGCTGCTCGTGCCTGCGATCAACGTGAACGACTCCGTCACGAAGTCGAAATTCGACAATCTCTACGGCTGCCGTGAATCCCTCGCGGACGGTCTCAAGCGCGCCACCGACGTGATGATCGCCGGCAAGGTCGCCTGCGTGTGTGGCTACGGCGACGTGGGCAAGGGCTCCGCGTTTTCACTCAAGGGCTTTGGCGCCCGCGTCATCGTCACCGAGGTCGACCCGATCAACGCCCTGCAGGCCGCGATGGAAGGCTTCGAGGTCAACACCGTCGAAAGCACCCTCGGCATCGCCGACATCTACGTTACCACCACGGGTAACAAGGATGTCATCACGCTCGAGCACATGCAGAAGATGAAGGATCAGGCCATCGTTTGTAACATCGGCCACTTCGACAACGAGATCCAGGTTGACCGCCTCTACACCGCCAAGGGCGTGAAGCGCGTCACGATCAAGCCGCAATACGACCAGTTCACCTTCCCCAAGGGCAATACGATCTATCTGCTCGCCGAAGGCCGTCTCGTGAACCTTGGTTGCGCCACCGGCCACCCGTCGTTCGTGATGTCGAATTCCTTCACCAACCAGACGCTCGCCCAGCTCGATCTCTGGAAGAACAAGGACGTTTACAAGGTCGGCGTTTACCGCCTGCCCAAGCACCTCGACGAAGAAGTCGCCCGGCTCCACCTCGAAAAAATCGGAGCCAAGCTCACCAAGCTCACCAAGACGCAGGCCGAGTATCTCGGAGTTTCGGTGGACGGTCCCTACAAGCCCGAGCACTACCGTTACTGATTCGGTGCGGTTCAGCGTTCGTCTAAAAAGGCCGGCCTTTCATGGGCCGGCCTTTTTTTTGGCGTATGGCCGCAAGGCGAGGCCGGGCGGGATGGCGCCTGGATGAAGATCCCTGGGCTCACGCTCAGGGTCACAAATCACGCGCTGTGCCCCAAAAAACATTTTGCGCATGGGCGCCGGTTGCTCCCGACTGGCCGCCATGCTTCCGCGTTTGCCTGTCCCCCGGCTCGCTGGGATCGCCCTCCTTTGGTTCTGCTTGGCCGGCGCCGATCCCCGGTTGTGTGCCGATACCGGTTCCGCACGCGATCCCGGGTCGATCTATCTCTACGAGGAAACCCGGCGGCTGGTGCGCTTGGTGGAGGATGCCGCCAGGCTGGTTGAGAAGCGTGGGGATGACGCCTTCAAGGAGTTCGCCCGCCCCGGCTCCCGGTGGTTCACCGAGCACACTTATTTTTTCGTCTACGATACGGAGGGCGTCTGTGTGTTTCATCCGATGTCGCCCAATCTGGTCGGTCAGAATCTGGACAACCTGAAGGATTTTTATGGCAAGCCGATCATCCGCCATTTCACCGCGCTCGCCCAACGTCCCGAGCCGGCGGCCGCCGACTGGTTTTTCTACCTCTGGGAGGAGGGCACGCAGTTTTTTCCGATGTGGAAAACCTCCTACGTGCGCAAGGCGATCGCGCCCTCCGGTCGCGTCCTGCTCGTGGGCAGCGGCGTCTACAATCTGCGCGTCGAGCGCGAATTCGTGCGCCGGCAGGTGGACGCGGCGGCCGAACTGCTGGCCCGTGAAGGCAGGGCCGAGGCGTTCCGGCAGTTCAACGACCTGTCAACGCGGTATGTTTTTCTGAATACCTACATCTTTGTCCTGGATCTCCAGGGAAATGCGCTGGTCGACCCGGCGTTTCCCACGTTGAAAGGACGCAGCCTGCTCGGGTTTCGCGATGCGGTGGGACACCCGGTGGTGCAGGAGATGATCACCAAGTTGAGCGATGCCGACGAGGCGTGGGTGCAATACAAATGGCCGCTGCCGGGCAGCCGGTTTCCCAGCCGCAAGGTCGCCTACATCCGCAAGGTGGGAGAGGGAGACGATGCGCTGATCGTGGGCTCTGATTTTTTCATGGCCTCTCCCGTCTGGATGAAACTCTGACCCGCACCATGGCCCGCAAACCCGCGACTCTTCTTTACGGCCTCGATGACCGGCCTTCGCCCGGCGTGCTGTTCATGCTGGCGCTTCAGCATAATTTTCTCATGGCGAGCACGCTGCTCCTGCCGGTGGTGCTGATCTCCGAGATCGGTGGTCCGCCGGCGGAGGTGCAAAGCGTGGTCGGGCTCACGATGATCGCGGCGGGGATCGGCACCATCTTGCAAACCAGCGGCCGCCTCGGCTCGGGTTACCTGTGTCCGAACCTGTGCGGACCCAATTTTTTTGCGGCATCGGCCGAGGCGGCGTGGCTGGGCGGGCTGCCGCTCATGCGAGGGATGACGATGGTCGCCGGCCTGGTTGAGGCCCTGCTCGCGCCTTTGTTGCGGCACCTCAAGTTTCTGTTCCCCACGGAGGTCACCGGCCTCGTGGTTTTCATGGTGGGCGTGAGTCTGGTTCCGGTCGGCGCGTCGAAGTTTTTGGGCATCGATTATACGGGCGATCCCATCCGGCCGGTCGTGTTGCTGGTGGCCACGGTGACCTTCCTGTTGATGGCGGTCATCAATGTCCGGGGCGGTCCACGCCTCAAGCTCTACAGCGTGCTCATCGGCCTGGTCGTCGGTTACGCGCTCTCGGCGGCGACGGGATTGGTTCCGGCGGAGCACTGGTCCGCGTTGAAGGACGCGCCATTGTTTGCGCTGCCGTTTCATTCGAAGATGCTGGACGTGCGTTTCGAGTGGTCGCTTGTGCCGCCGTTTGCGATCGTGTCGATCTGCGGGGCCTTGAAGTCGATGGGCAACCTCATCACCTGCCAGAAGGCCAACGACGACGACTGGCAGCAGCCCGATATGAAACGGGTGTCGAAGGGCATTTTTGCCGACTCGCTGAGCGTGATGCTGGCGGGTGCGTTGGGCGGCATGGCAACCGACACCTCGTCGAGCAACGTCGGCCTCAGCCAGGCGTCGGGTGCGACCAGCCGCGTCATTGGCGTGGTCGCGGGCGTGATGTTTGTGCTCTATGGCTTCTCGCCGAAGGTCACGATGTTGCTCTCGATGATGCCGCAGCCGGTGATGGGCGCCATCGTGGTGTTTGTGACGTGTTTCATGATGCTTTCGGGCCTGCAGATTCTGCTCACGACCAAGCCGCGCCCCCGGGAGATATTTGTGGTGGGCGTGGCGATGTTCTTCGGACTCAGCCTCGACATCATGCCGCAGCTTTATGTGTCGGTGCCCTCATGGCTGCGCCCGATGTTCCAGTCGTCGCTGACGCTCAGCGCAATCCTGGCGGTTATTTTGAACCAGGTTTTACGCCAGCCGAAGCCGGTCGCGCGGTGACGAAAACAAGGTCGTTGCCCCCGGGCTCCCTTCTTGACCAATCGGGAAGCGGCTTTTGAAATCGCCCGCGTGGGACGCAACACGCGAAGAGACGAATGACAACGCGCCGGGCATTTCTACGCACGCTGGGCCTCGGCCTGGCAGGGCTGGCGATCGGCGGGCCTTCGCTGTTTGCGCAGGCGCACGGCCGGCGAACGCACACGGTGGTGCGGGGAGACACGCTGGGTGGCATCGCCGGGCGGCATGGCGTGACCGTGACGGCGCTGAAGGTGGCGAATAAGCTCAAGAACGACCGGATCGCCGTCGGGCAGGTGCTGGTCATCCCGGGAACATCGTCGGTGCTGGCGCATGTCATCAACGCGACGGCCGGGCTGAACATCGAACGGGGACGCTGGCGTTATGTGGTGGCGCATCACAGCGGCATCGAGGCGGGCAATGCGCGCGCTTATGGCGCGGCGCACCGGAGGCGAGGCATGGAGAACGGCCTCGCGTATGATTTTGTGATCGGCAACGGACGCGACTCCGGTGACGGCGAGATTGAGATCGGGCCGCGCTGGCTCAAGCAGATCGACGGAGGGCATGTGCGCAACGCGTTCTACAACGCCCATGGCATTGGCATCTGTCTTGTCGGTAATTTTGAGAAACGCCGTCCGGGCCGGCGGCAGATGGAGTCGTTCACCGCGTTGGTGGACTGGTTGCGCGATGAGGCGCCGTTGGGCATCCGGCCCAAGTTCACGGTGCACCGCATGGTGGATAAAAACCACACGGTGTGCCCCGGGCGCTACTTTCCCTATGCGGAGATGAAGAAGCGTTACGGTTGAAAGGCCGGCGGCCCGTCTGCCGCTGGAACCGTTATTTTTTCGCGGCCAGCAAGGCGGCCAGGGCGGCTTCGTCGACGGTTCCTTGCACGGCGTGGAGGTGGTGAAGGACACCCGTGCGGTCTTCGAGGGTGGCGGTGGAGATGGCGAGCATCCAGTCCTCGGTTTTCGCGGCGGTGGCGATGACGTCATTGGCCCAGGCGATCACCTCGGTGGTGGTGGCAAAGCCTTCGGCGAGACCGCGGATGTAGAATTCGGCAAACGTGCGGAGGCTGGGCGGGGTGGAGGCGGAGGACGATGGCTGGAAACGTGAAGCGGTGCGGGTGTCAGGCGGATGCAGGGGCGCGGCGAGGCGCAGCTTCGTCCGCGAACCCGAATGGGGCTGGGTCGGCCCCGCGAGCGCTTGTCCGTCTGGTTTGGTGCGGGGGAGCTTCAAGGCCGGCCCGGTGGGGGCCGCCGAAGCCTGGGCGGCGGGCTCTGGCGGGGGATCGACGGGCTTGGATGGGAGCGTGATTCGTTGCGGAGAGGCGGGAATGGGATCGGGGTCGATGGGCCGTAGCGAAGGATGGACGAAGTCCTTGCGTTCGCTGGGAGAGCGGCGGATGCGCCAAGGCTGCGCGCATGCCTGGATGAAGAGGACCTTGCACAGGATTAACGCGAGGAAGGCAGCGAGCCACTCGCCGGCCCGGCTGTTGCGCCAGAGCGTTTCGAACAGGCTCTCGTCGGCCTCCACCAAGACAAACGGGACGAAATCGCCGTGCTCGAGCGTGGGGGTTTGAACAGCGGTCGGTGGGGACGTGTCGGTGCGGGCGGATCCCACGGCGGCGTCCAGCATGCGATCGAGATGCTGGGTGCCGTCGACTTTGACCGGAGCGTGATCATGGGAGGTCCGCGGACGAATGCGTCCGGGAATCGGTCGCAGCCGGGCGGCGGGCGCATTCACAGCCTGGCCGGGGGTGAGAACGCGGATGAAGTATTTTCGTCCGGCGGCGAGGTCCTGATCCGACTCGACCACGACTTCCCGCCGGGGAAAGAGAGTCGCGGTGTAGGTATTGAGTTTTTTGAGCGGGAGGGGCGCGGCCCAGCGGGAGGCGTTGTAGCGGTCGCCGACCAGAAGAGTGCCCTCAAGGCCTTCCTTGCGCACGTAAGCGGTGGTTTGCCACGCATCAAAGGCGAATGTTCCGACAAGCGCGGCGATCACAAAGGCGGTAAGAAAGTGGAGGAGTTTTTTCATGGTCGGGGCGAACCGCGGATAAACTAGGTGCCGGTGCAGGTGGGTGCAATCGAGAGCGGGGAAACACTTAACCACCGCCGGTGATGGCTGCGCGCGCGGATTTCCCTCCGCGGAGGAAGACCTTGGGGATAAAAAAAACGCCCGGCTTTTGAGGCCGGGCGTGAAGCAGGGTGTGTTGGTTCAGGAGGGGAGTTCGACGTGCGGGTCGATGTCGGCATCGTAATCGATGCCGGGAAGGCCGAAGCCGAAGAGCTTCAGGAATTCGCTGCGGTAGCCGGCGATGTCGGTGAGGGCAGGGAGGCTCTCG
>JAQSWS010000020.1 GCA_029266495.1 Rariglobus sp.
ATTCATTTAGAGATATCGTCAGCAGGTCGTTGGTTGTGTTTTTAACCGCACAAACGACATTGACGTGATTGAAACGAGCGGCCTTTTCCGCTGACTCTTGTGATTCGAAAACACGCGTCTTCCACGAAAATTTGTAATAGGCCGCGATCTCTTGAGAAGAAGCTCTACATGCCGCCACTAGAAAGAATAGGAGAATGGAAAGTTTCATGTTTTTGCCGAACGCTTTAGATCAGACATTTCGTGCGGTGGCACACAAAGCGGCTCCGCCGCGACTGTGACACTGCACGAAATTGTCTGTAACGACTGGTTCGGCTCCGTTTTCTTCTTCGTGGGCGGTCATGCGGTATAAAAATTGATTCGTCCGAGAATAATACCGAGTGTAATACAAATCAGTAAATTCACGCCGGCTTTTTTCCATGTCAGTATTCCTTTCAGGAGTAAGAATGACAGAAGACTAGCGGGAAAGCTGAAGAGGAATGATCTCATTCCTATCCCATCGCCTTCTCCAGGGTATCCAATCCACGAGGCCAGCACCGTAGCGAAAATAATCAGGAAGAACTGGCATATGGCCAATAAAGTTTTTAGCACTACGATCTTCATTTCTGGATTTGCCGAACGTTCCGGGTCAGACATGCGGGGCCTGTGCTATAGCATTCATGGGGAGCTTAAACCGCATTGTCTGTAGCCGCTGGTTAGCCTCCGTCGTTTTCATCGAATATATTTTTGGTCTCATAACCACCTTGGCGTGCCGCCTCCAATATATGATGAGGGGCATGGATCAATACGGCTTCAACACCGTCTTGAATTTCTTCGTCCGTAAATCTTTCTGGATAGAGCGCGACAGCGACTAGAAACGCGGCTTCAGCCTGCCAGTCCATCAGATGGAATCCGATATCATGAGACTGCTGAATATTTTCTTTTTGGAGTCCCGATGCGATACGATCGATCGAATCAGTCAAAGACTTATTTCCATTCAGCCTGTCCGCGCGCTCGCCAACTAGCTCGCGAAAGATGGCCAATACTTTTTCGTCGGAGTTCATTTTGGCTAACGTTCAAGACGAGCCGCGACCCTGTCTGGCGCGGTTCGTGCGGCTCGGAGCACGAAACGTGACAGATAGGGTCGTTGGCTCTGGCGCCTGGTTAGGCTCCGTTTTTCTTTTCTGAATATGACCTGATGCTTTCATCTAAAAACTGTTCGAGGTTTAGGGTTTTCGATGACCACTTGGCATCGTATGGGCGAATGTATAATCTTCTGTATTCTTCGTCTTCAATCCAAGCGCCGTAGTTTCCTAATATTCCGGAAATATTATGGAGCGCGTCGCCAAGGTCGTGCAGCTCTTCTTTTTCGGTGTATCGATTATTCCGAATATTCAGGAAAACGCGTGCGACGAGAGCGGCGTAGGCGTGATGGATGGCGTCGGGAGCGTGATTCATTTTTTGCCTAACGTTTCGGGTCAGACATGCGGGCCCTGTGCTATCGAATTCATGGGGAGCTTAAACCGCATTGTCTGTAGCCGTTGGTTAGGCTCAGTTTTCATTCGATAGATGCGCCTGTATCCCTTCCAATGCAGCCTTTCTCATGTAATCTCTCGCACGCCACATAGCCAGGGCGGAAACGGTGATCCTCGCGCTATTCATTCGATACGCCTCCAGAAGCTCAGCGGTCGATTGGCTCAGTAATTCCGGCATAATGGCTCGGATGACGGGAATCTGGCTCGGGGAGGAAAGCTGAAATATGAGGTCATACTCATGCTCCACCTCGACGTCCAATGGGAACGATGCGGTGCCACTTTCACTAAAGCCGCAATTTTCGCAACGTTGCGTCCAGCAAGTAGTGCCGCTCGTCTCGATCTTCGCGCTGCTGCATTTAGGACATGTCTGCATGGTTTTCTGCCTAACGTTCAAGATGAGCCGCGACCTTCGCTGGCGCGCTCCATGCGGCTCGGAGCATGGAGCGTGACAGCGAAGGTCGTTGGCTCTAGCGACTGGTTAGCCCATTTTTATGTATTTTGTTTTTCCTGAAGCAATCAATCGCTGAAATAACTCCATTAGGTCGTCACTGAGCTTATGAATATCTGAACCTAATTGATCGATCTCTTTATATTCGATAAATTTGGCTATTCTTTTAATGCCCTTTCTCTTGGCGCTGACCTTCCATACGCTGACCCTATTTTTCCCCTTCTCCTCGGCGCCAAAGGTGGCGTGAACCAATAGATTTCTTTCGGGCTCTAGCTTCTCGGCTCGATTTATGATTTCACGAAGAATCAAGAAATCGTCATCTTCACCAATGTGGGCTCTATAAACGTTTAGGGCGGCGTCGGCCAATGATCTGAATCGAAGCTCCTTAATCACTGATTGGCCGGTGAAGATATCTGGCGATATCATAATGATCACGATCATGCCTAAATTGTGTTCAAATAGTGACCACGCGACAACAACGTTGCCTAATTTGGCTAAAAACTCGGGAGGGTGTTTCATTTTTGGCTAACGTTCCGGGTCAGACATGCGGACCCTGTGCTATCGAATTCATGGGGAGATTAAACCGCATTGTCTGTAGCCGCTGGTTCGGCTCTGTGGCGCGGGTTTCGATTTCGATCAAATCATTCATACGCGATCATTTTTCGGGCTGATGGTTTCTGAAATGATTCGTTTTTGGATGAAATCAAAACTGCCGAATTCTGCTTTTAATATAACCATCCGCCTGCATAAATGATGGTTCTCAGTCTATACGCTGATCGAAAATTTCAGATTTGCGCAAATTGCAGATACGCCGTCCGAAATCTCCGATTTGCCGAACGTTCCGGGTCAGACAGCCGAGCCCTAGACTCTCGCATTCCTGCGGACATCCAATCGGCTTGTCTGTAGCCGCTGGTTAGGCTCCGTTTTATTTTTCTGATTAATCCGTTGTGAAGGTCTATTCAGCATGAGCATAGCGATATGCGGTAAACTCACCAATCAATACGAGAAGCACTACTAGTGACACTAATGAATATGTAAAACGAGCGGAACACCGCCTCCAAGCGATGACACCGACGCCAAATAGAACGAGCCAAAAGACACTAAGCGAGAGAGGTCCGAAGAAACGAGGGGAAAGAAGAGCGGGTGCCATAAGCGGTGCAATGTATCCTCCAATACCGTCAAAGTAATACCGGGAGCCAATACTGGCCAATACGATCACAAGTAGACACGAAGAAAGTGATAGCCGCTGGCGATTCATGCTTAATGACGTGTAAAGAGTGATGTGCTACGCGATCTATGATTTTGCCTAACGTTCCGGGTCAGACATGCGGGCCCTGTGCTATCGCATTCATGGGGAGCTTGAACCGCATTGTCTGTAGCCGCTGGTTGGGCGTCTGTCTGTTTGGTTCCGTGGTCATCGAAAAAGTAGAATAGGCAGTCCGAGGTCCCTTGTCTTTCTCGTCCTGTCATAGACTCGATCCAGCAATTTTCCGAAATCTTCGTTCGTAGTCTTCTTTCTTAGTTCGGCCACGATGGGTAGAAAAACCTGAATATCTGCTGCGGATATAAGCTTTCCGGGATCACCGTTTTTTGGGCGGAGGTGTGGAGCTTGCAGCGCGAGCACGCGCATAAGCTCCATCTTCTGACTCAGACTGAAGGCCTCGACTTCAAAATTGCGGCGATCATCCAGCGAGGATTCTGCAAAGTCATGGGCCGCCTTATCGTCACGTGGAAAGAATATTCGATGCTCGATCATGTTCTCTTTGCCCAACGCTCAGGGTGAGACGCGATCCTCGCTGGCGCGGAGCGTGCTGCTCGGAGCACGATCCGTGACAGTGAGGATCGTTGTCTCTGGCGCCTGGTTCGGCTCCGTTTTTATTTCCGAACATAAAACTTCCAAACAACCTATGGCGTTAAAGTTCAGCTTAAAGTGTCGAACTATCTGGGCGCTTCCGATCATGCCTTGATCGTCATGTGCCTTAATCCATTCGGAATTTATAATCTCGTATGTGCTATCAGGTCTTTCGTCTTTATGGAAATACTCTATAGGCTGCCATCTAAATGATAAAACATTCGAGCACCTAAAGCTGGTCTTATTTTCTTTCCAGTCGTCAAAACTTACCAACAGCTGCCTGTCGTCAAAGGAGAGCTTCAGGTTTTCTCCGTCGGCGACCTGAATGCCGAGATCAACTGGTATTGCTTCCGGTGTTTTCATTTTATTGCCGAACGTTCCGGGTCAGACATGCCGAGCCAGAGACTTTAGAAGCTGAAAGGGGAAGCGCCGAGGCATTGTCTGTAGCCGCTGGTTCGGCTCCGTGGTCTGGATTTTATGACCTGAGATGTTCATTCGCGTAGGTTGGGTTCCTGAGTGCCGATGGTCGGAATCTTTCAGGCTGATGGAATATCCTCGGGCTGAAAATTCTTCTTTGGCGGTCTCGGAAAGATCCACCGAGCAACACAAAGGAATAGATACAAAACAAAGATGAAAACAAACCCCGCTCCGCAAAACGAAGCATACAAATGCGACGTCTGGCTATCGAGTGTGAATGCAAGGACTGCGGCGACGACAAATAAAACTCCGCTCACGGTTAGTGTAACCCGACGCAGTGAGAGGTTTTTCATTTTGCCGAACGTTCCGGGTCAGACATGCCGAGCCAGAGACTTTAAAAGCTGAAAGGGGAAGCGCCGAGGCATTGTCTGTAGCTGCTGGTTCGGCTCCGTCGTCTGGGTTTTATGACCTGTGATATTCATTCGCGTGGTTTCGATTCCATCGATTTTCGGCCTTCTTTGAGCGCAAGATTTACGCCGGTGATCGTGGCAAGCATCCATGGCACAATAAAATCACCCCGGTTCCTCCTTTGTTCGCTCCTAATATATGGCCTATTGCCGAATGCGCAGCGGCTCCAGCTAGCATTCCTACGATGCCGATCAAAAATGGGATTAAATATACGCGTGTTGGAGGCTTCATTTTTTTTGCCGAACGTTCCGGGTCAGACATGCCGAGCCAGAGACTTTAAATGCTGAAAGGGGAAGCGCCGAGGTATTGTCTGTAGCCGTTGGTTGGACTCCGTGTTGCTTGTTTCCGCCTGTATTTCATGGTTCGATCCGGCCGCTTATAACATCATCGATGTATTTCGTGATCACTTGAAATTCCTCAGGACTAAGGAATTTACGCCTGCATTTTTCTAGTTTCTCCGGGTCCTCGAAGATTTTTCCAAACCGATGCAGCCAACGCCCAAGTTCCTTGTCGCTATAATAATATAGGTGAAGGCTAAAATCGCCGATCAAATGACCGCGTTTCGCCGCATATTCTTCGGGTGTCATGCCGGAAGCCAGAAACCAACTTCTCAATTCCGCTTCCGGAAATGGCGAGGATGGTTTTCGGCGGAAAATTGCTAGAGGCCATTTCATTTTGCCCAACGTTCCGGGTCAGACATGCCGAGCCGGAGACTTTAAAGGCTGAAAGGGGGAGCGCCGAGGTATTGTCTGTAGCCGCTGGTTCGGCTCTGTGGTTTTCATTCTATAGTAGTGATTTTGCGTAGTGGGTGATCTCAGTGCGAGTGGCTTCAGAAAGGCCGGGGAATATGGCTCGAAAAAAATCTTCTGCGGCTTCCTTTTCCGATGTTCCCGAATAAGCAGCTTTTTGAACTACCTGAAAGCATCCGAACGAAAGCATATCCATCGTTTTTATGATCTCTTGGGCATCCGCTTGCGAGCAGGCGTAATCTTTCATGAATCTCGAAATCCGATCTGCCGGATTCAGGCTGCCTTCACGCCTATAAAACGTGGAGGCGATTAGATCTACGATTTCCGGAGTCATTTTTTGCCGAACGTTCCGGGTCAGACATGCGGGCACTGTGCTATTGCATTCATGGGGAGCTTGAGCCGCATTGTCTGTAGCCGCTGGTTGGGTGGCTGTGGTTTGACGTTTGGATCCGTAAGATGTGCAATGCCGCTCCCTTGGAATCACGGACTTAATAGCTCCATCGAATGTCACTTCCTCGTATCGCACATTTTATATCAAACTCGTTCCCCAGTCTTACGCGAATAGTCCGGTCGTCCTGCTGTGTAATAATTGCGGTTTCGGGATAAAAGCTATCTCCATACACCGAGTAAGCAGTGCGCTCAATATTTCCGGAATAAATTCTTATCTTTATGTATCCGGAGAACCGATGGCCACCGTATAAAGGCGTAGCGAGCGAAAATTTAAATGGGATGCGATCTACGCGCACATAGTAATCATCTAGTTTGGTTCGTGCTAATTCATGGCCGAATGCGCTCATTTTGAGCGCCCAGCAGCCGTAGATTACGATAATCAGGCCAACAATACATGCGGCTTTCAGGAATGATTTCATTTTGTTTTGCCCAACGTTCCGGGCCAGACATGCCGAGCCAGAGACTTTAAAAGCTGAAAGGGGAAGCGCCGAGGTATTGTCTGTAGCCGTTGGTTAGGCTTCATGATTTTTCTGATCAAGGCGTGCAATAACCAGAATCATACCTGCCCCAGATACAGCGCCCAAGAAAAGGTAGCCCATAATTCTTTGGTGCCGTAATCTCTCCTTATAATCAGAGAGATTCTGCATGTGCTTCACCACTGAATCCATGGCCCATCTTTTTTTCTCAGGTGAAAGAGCGTGCGCTACACTCTTCCGCTCTTCATTCAATGCCGCAATTGCTGGTTTGGCATTACTTTGATAATAAGCCTCAACTCGTGCCTTCTCATATCTACTGTGCAGGAATAAACGGAGATACATGCCTCCGCCTATTACCAATAACGGTATCGTTAGCGTGAGGATGATTTTCCAACGGGGTTTCATGTTTTGCCTAACGCTCCGGGTCAGACATGCGGGGCCTGTGCTATCGAATTCATGGGGAGCTTGAATCGCATTGTCTGTAGCCGCTGGTTGGGCTCCTTGGTTTTCATTTAAAAACGTGTTCCGTCGTGATAGCTCCAATAACTGCTGAGGGAAGCCAAACAAACATGCGCTTCCAGATCGGAAAACAAAATCGTCTGACATCTCCGTGCTCAGCTAGAGTGCCAAATAATCCGAGACCTCTTCTTTTTCGTTCGGCAAGCATTTCTTTCATCTGAACTACGCCAAAAACGCCAAGTAGATTTGAAGCTAAAAATATAACAGCGATCACTATAGCACCAAGTTGAGTATTCGATGGAACGAGGGTAAGGCTAACTCCGAAAGCCAGTCCTGCGATTAAACTTGTTAGCCAATTAGCGCGCATATTTTTTTGCCCAACGTTCCGGGTCAGACATGCCGAGCCTGAATCTCGCGACCGCCGGACGGGATGCGCCGAGGTATTGTCTGTAGCCGCTGGTTGGGCTCCGTGGGTTTCATTTCTTTTCTGCCTTTTTATATGCCTCGACCATCTGCGCGATCTCCGGGTTCGCCGAGAGAAAAACGCCAATTCTCTTTTTAGTGGGCGCTAAAACAGGCGCGACCATGTCGAATGTCACATGGTTCGCCATCCAGTCGCTTTCAGAGTCCAAGAATTCGGATATCGCCGCGATCTGATACTGAAGCGCTGCATCATGACCGGATCCAAGTGTAATCAGGCCTTCTGCGAATACCGCCCGAGCTGCCAAGGCCTGTAGCTTTAGGGCAAGTCCATCTTGCTGCATCTCACTCATAGCCCGCAAATATCGTTCTTTTAGCCGTGGATTCTCCAATGCGGTGATCATCTCATCCGCTGCGTGATGGTCTCGTCGGGACGCGCTGATGGCAAAGAGCGCGCCACTTATGAGCGCCGCACTAGCAAACCCTGTAATAAACGAATTAATTCGAGGCATTTTATTTTTGAGCAACGTCTCGGGTCAGACATGCCGAGCCAGAGACTTTAAAAGCTGAAAGTGGAAGTGCCGAGGCATTGTCTGTAGCCGCTGGTTGGGCTCCGTGGTTTTCATTTTTTCTCAGTTTCGATTCGTGGAAAGAAGACCATCGGCGTGGAACTTGATCTCTTCTGCTCTTCCTCATCCCGTGAGGCAAAGATGCTCATATACTCCGTGAGGTCCAACGCGCGCTTTTTCACCCGGTGCATGAATTCCATCTTCGATAAGATCTCGCCCTCCCGTCCGAGGGCATGACGCAATTCCGCAGGATCGTTGAAAAAGAAAATACGATCCAAGCTAAGTGCGTCTTCCCACGCTTTCTGCGACTCTCGAAGCTGCTTCCTGCGTGTGGGAGGAAGCTTTTCCATCAAAAGCCGGAGATTCTCATCCATCAAAGCGCGCCAATCCGCTTCCGCCTTGCCAATATTCTTCTCCATCTCCTGATTCGAGCCGAGAAACTCTAGCTTTCCGTCATATTTTTTATCTATCGGATGCGGCGGCGGGGTATCTGCTTGGACGGTATATTGGCCATGCAGGGGGATAATTCCCAAAACCAACGTGAGAAAAATGGTGATGCTTTTCATATTGCCCAACGTTCCGGGTCAGGCATGCCGAGCTAGAGGCTTTAAAAGCTGAAAAGGGAAGCGCCGAGGTGTTGGCTGTAGCCGTTGGTTAGGCTCAGTGTTCTTTCTGTAGCTCATAGTTCACTTCAAAAGTCGGGAAACTATTCGCACCGCTGAATCGCGTGCGCTGTTCGGCTCCGCCTACGTAGCCCGTCATACGGAATTCAACAACGCCACCCTTGATTCCTTCTGCCGGTCCAAGCCAGAGCGGATAAAACCACTTCATTTCTTTCTTCTCGGCCCTGTATCTTCCTTCGGCGTCGGTCTGAACGGTTACGACGGGATCTTTGGTTCGATACCGGAGCACGGTTACGTCGACACCCTTAACTGGCTTCTTTGTTTCCGCATCGATTACTCTACCAGCGAAGGCGGGGGCAGCGCGTCGGGAATGTGGAATCGGGATAGGCACGCACCCGGAAAGCAATATCGATGCAGCAAAGACAGCGACTACGTGGGGTTTCATTTCTTCTGCCGAAGGTTTGAGATGAGCCGCTGGTTAGGCCGATTTTCTATTTCTTGATTCTAGCCGAATACCAAATCTTCTCACCGCATAGTAGCAGACGGACTCAAATGCGAGAGCTGCAATTACGACTCCAGACAGAGATATAATAACTCCGAAGGGAGACAGGCATGCGCCCACCAACGCGCCTAGAATGCACGCATATACGGTGATAGATCGTCCGTGCTTCGCTATACGAAGAGGCTCCTTGCAGGAACTGCATCTTAGGTGGAATGGCGTCGGAGCCTTCGCGAACTGCCAAAACGGCATTTGCGTTTCACACTTAGGGCATGTGGGGGTTTTCATGTATATTTCTGCCTAACGTTCCGGGTCAGACATGCGGGCCCTGTGCAATCGAATTCATGGAGAGCTTAAACCGCATTGTCTGTAGCCGCTTGTTAGGCGCCTTTTGGTATTTCCGAAATGGAATTACAGGTCGTGAAATCAATCTGCATGCGCGTGACCAAATCATGGATGCTCATCGGCAGGGAATCTAAGGTAGCAGTATTTGTGTCCGCTGGGCTTTTCTTCAATAAATATGGGCCGCCATGAGGCTTCCAGTCATAAATGTAAAACGGAAGCCCTTCATCTGAGCTTAAATAATCAGAATGCGTGGCCTTATGGGACTTAGGTAAAAGCACGCTGATCGCTGATTCTTGCCTGCCGGCCGTCGCAAGTGCCACGCACGAAATTGGGCCAAAGCCCGCCGTAGAGAATACGGCCAACCGACCGCATGAATCAGCGGCAAGCCAATCGAATTCCAGTCCAACGTATTGGTCGTTTCTCATTTCGCCTAACGTTCCGGGTCAGACATGCCGAGCCGGAGACTTTAACAGCTGGAAGGGGAAGCGCCGAGGCATTGTCTGTAGCCGCTGGTTGGGCTCCGTGGTCTTTTCTTTCTTGATCGTATATCCGATAAAGGTCCCGTCGTCGCGCTTGACGCTAATCATATAAATGCCGCTAAAGAGCTTCGGAATCAGAATCTCGACTCGGCAATCGTCTTTCTGCGATTCATATGTGGTGTATTTTTCGGTTTCAGAGATGACGAAGTCGCTAAAAAGTCTGGAGTCCAAGGTTAATGCGCCGTCTGCTATCATTCCGACTTTCTTTATCTCAGGGTGAGAAGTATATTCGTGGGTGAACCTTTTCGTGCTGGATACGAATCCATGAACTGGACCGGACATATCGGCAGGGAGGCCATTGGCGAAAGCCGCCTGCGTGAGCAAGAAGAGGAGGGCTGGTAGTAAGCAGGTTTTCATTTTGCCGAACGTTCAAGATGAGCCGCGACCGCAGCTGGCGCGGAGCGTGTTGCTCTGAGCACGATCCGTGACAGCTGTGGTCGTTGGCTCTAGCGCCTTGTTCGGCGTGTTTTTCTTCATGGTAGATGCTGTTCAATCATGTCGGCAATGTGATGCATACCATTCTGTCTTAATACCTCTACGAGGACTTCCCAAGGCGGGATATTGCTGAAGTAGTCTGACGGGCCGGTATACATGCCTCCTCCCGGGCCAGTATATAGACCTCCCCCTGGCCCCGTGTAGAGCCCGCCGCCCGGTCCGGTATATAAGCCGCCACCAGGCCCGGTGTATAGTCCTCCACCGGGGCCTGTGTAAAGGCCTCCTCCGGGCCCAGTGTAGCATCCTCCGCCGGGACCGGTATACATGCCGCCGCCTGGGCCCGTGTAAGCGCCGCCACCCGGTCCTGTGTAAAGGCCGCCGCCGGGGCCAGTATAACGACCGCCGCCGGGACCTGTGTATTGATTTCTTGGCCACATATTTTTTGTTTTTTGCCGAACAGTGTTATTAGGCTGCACTCAGTGCAGCTTTGCATGGATGGAGTCTAGCGGAGGCGGAGGGAGAGTCAGGGGCAGGAAGACGGAGGGCGGTGAGCCGGACTGCCGGTAAGCCGGCGGCCGGAAGGCCGGAGGGACGGAGGACGGGGGATCGGGAGGCGGAGGGCGGACTGGCGGAGGACGGAAGGCCGGAGGGAAGGATTACCGGAGGGGGAATCCCTGAACTCACGTTCAGGGCCGCGGGATCGGAGGTTTCTAGCAGCTAGGTTCTAGCAGCTAGTCGCGAGCCGGACTGCTAGACGGGCCGGCGGGCGGGTGATCGGAAATTAAGATGGCTTCGCCCCGTCACTTCCTCGGGGCGGTTCTGACGCCGGGGCTGCCGAAAGCGGGCTCGGAAGTTGTGGGCGTTGCAACCGGGGCATGGCAAGTCGCTAGTGGCTGGTTACTCGTCGCTAGTTGCTAGCTGCTAGTCACTAGTAGCTAGCCGGAGGGACGGAGGACCGGTGAGCCGGTGACCGGAATGCCGCATGGCTGGATTGTGGGTGGAGTGGACGATGTGGGAGGGGGGAGGCGTGGCGCGAGCGCCAGCCCTACAGGGGAGGAAGCCGGAGGGACGGAGAACGGAGGGACGGAGAACGGAGGGACGGAGGCAGAGGACGGAGGAGGACCTGCCCGGAGGCCGGAGGGACGGTGAGCCGGACTGTAGGACTGTCGGAGGGCGGATCCCTGAACTCACGTTCAGGGCCACGAGGCGCTGGAGAGGGGACGGCGGCCGGAGCGGCCGGGTTATGGTTCCTTTTGCTTGCGGCGGGCACAGGCGCCGTGCTGCCGGAGTTCCTCGCAGGAGGCTTCGATGCGGAGGCTCATTTTGCGCGGAGTGAAGCCGAGTTGCCGGGCGAGGAAACCTTCGCGCAGCGGAAGGCAGTCATCATTCATGGGGACGACTTGTTCGCAGTCGGTGCAGACGATGTGGCTCACACCGGTGTGGGTGGAGTCGATCAGCGTGTAGCAGCGACGATCATTGGGGCCGACAATTTCGCGAAGGAGGCCGGCCTCCACGAGGCTGCCGAGGGTGCGGTAGATGGAGGCGTAGGAAATCCCTCGATCGATGCGCCTCGCCTGCGTGCGGAGTTCATCGGCGGAAAAAGGCGCGGCTTGGGCGGCGACGACCCGGGAGAGGATGTCACGCACCTGGGTGCGGCGTCCGTCTTTGCTCCAGTGATCCTGAGCGCGGCGACAGAAGGCTTCGATGTCTTCGGGGGATCGCGTCGCCATGGTGCGATCGGGGTCACGCCGCCTGTTTATAGCGGAAGGCGAGGTTGATGCTCGCGGCCGGATAGACGCGGTTTTCGTGAAACTCGGCCATGGTCCGGCGGCAGTAGGCTTCCAAGTCCTCGGAGCCGGTGAGTCGCAGGGGAAACGCCTCGAGCGGGCGGGCGGCTTCGTCGGAGGCGACCACTTCAATGTGGGTCTCAAGCCAGGTGCGCAGGGGGCAAAGGCGGGCGATAGCGCGCTCGGCGGCGGCGGCTTGCAACGCAAAGTAGCAGGCGACGCAGCGGCCGGGGCGGACTTTATTCAGGGCGCAGGCGCGCAGGTCGAGCAGGGTGTCCGCCTGACGGCAGAACGGCTCCGCCAGAGGCGCGAGCACCGGATCGAAGGCGTGGTTGAGTTGCACGCGCCCGAAACTGATGAGACTGAGAATCAGGATCAACTAAAAACCAGTGCTTGATTGCAGAAATAAGCGTTATTCTGACGGGCGCTTTTGACTGGGGCCGGCGTTGCCGGAAAGGGTATGCGCCGCTTGCACACCTCCCTTTTCGCCGCCTTGGCCGCAGCCAAAATCACTCCGCCATTCTATCGCTTATATCCGCAATCAGGCACTAGGGAAAAACGGGAGCAGTGAGGCTTCCGTTTGCCGGAGAGCGGATTGCGAGGGGCGGGCTGCTTGCGGAGAACGGAGGGACGGAGGACTGAGGACTGAGGCCGGAAGAAGGAGAACGGAGGACGGAGGACTGAGGCCGGGAGGGCGGAACGACGGAGAACGGAACGACGGAGGACGGTGGGACGGAGAACCGGAGGGGCGGAAGACTGAGGCCCGGAGGGCGGAACGACGGAGGACGGAAGACCGGTAGGCTGGTAAGCCGGATGACCGGTGAGTCGGAGGGCGGAGGTGAAGGTCAGGCGCGGGCGGCGAAGTCGCCGCACCAGTCTTCGGCTTTGGTAAGCGGGAAGCGGGATTCGAACTTCACGTTGTCGTCGACCGTGAAGGCGATGGTCTGCGGGGCGTGGCGGCGGCATTCGCCGGTGGTGGGGGCCTTGGCCTGCCAATAGGTGCAACCTTCACATTTCGCGGCGATGGAGATCTTGGGCGTGGTCGTGGTGTTCATAGTGGAAGTGAGATTGTGTCCGGATTCTTCCTTTGGTTCGGCATTACGCACAAGACGAGAGGCCGCCCCGGGGCTTCTTGTGGGTGATATTCAGTCGCAAGAAACCGGCGGTAACCGGTTGTGACTGAGCGACCCGGTTGCCGCGATGAGCACCGGCATGAATACGAGCCAAGCCCGTGGTGTCCTAACATCGAACCACCTTAAAACCATTCTCGGAGGGATGGCCGCAAAGAGTCACAAAATTCCCAAGAGCGTATGAAGCGTTAATAGGCGCCTATAGGCGCGCGGGAGAGCAACGTCGGCAGGATCGGCAATTTTTGCGCTTTTTTGCGGCCAACATTCCGACTGAATTAGAAGGAGAACTTCGATGGCAGGGACAGGGTGACGAACCCGGAGCGCCCGGCGGTCACGCCCTACCACCCATGTTCTAGCGCGGTCGCAATGAGAGGAACAGGGAGAGGGTCAAACCGCAGGTTGCCCATCCGATGATCCAGAGAACGAGTCCGCCGCCGATGCCATTGGCGGCGATGGCACAGGCGAGCGCGGCGGTTTGCAGCACACCGCCGGCGATACGCAGCAGAACGCGGTGGTTGCGGGCGGCCATGCGGGGAAACGCGTGGCGATGGGCGTCCATGACGGAGGCGAAGGCCAGGAGCCCGGCGTAGTTCAGGGCGAGGGACAGCCAGATCATAAGGCGCCTCCCGGGGCGGCGTCACGGGCCCGACGCTTCGAGATTTTGAAGGCGCCATAGCCGAAGAGGGCTCCGAGCAGAAGCAGGGCGGCGGTGAAATAAACGTAGAGGCCCTCGGCGCGCGGCCAGGTGTCGAGTTGGCGGCCGGCGGTGAGCAGGTCGACCAGCGGGAGCGCCCCGAACGCGAAGGCGGCGGCGAGGAGTTGCTCTTTCCAGGCGAATTTCGCCGGGCGGGCAAACGCATGGAGCGCGGCCACGCCCCAGACGATGAGGAAGCAGGTTGTCTCAAGATCCGCGCGGCCGGCTTGCGCGGCGGGGATCAAGCGGTTGGCCCAGAGGAAGCCGGCGCAGGCGATGGGCAGGCCGGTGATGGCGGTGATGTTGAGCCGGGAAACGAGTCCGTAGCCAAAGCGTCCGCCGCGACCGGATTCGGTGAGGCGGTCTTTGCGTTTGAGGGTCCAGAGCACGAGGCCGGTGCCAACCATGGCGGCGCCCATCGTGCCCATCAGGAAGAAAAGCGCGCGCAGCGCGGGTCCGGCGAAGTGGGCGAGGTGAAGTCCGTAGAACACGCCGCGAATGCGCGTGCCGAGGCTCTTGACCGGAGGCGCGGGATTGGCGAGCGGGAGTCCGGTGAGTCCGGAGAATTTGAGGACTTCGCGGTCGGTGAAAACGTAGGAAGTCGACGGGGCGCTGTCGCGGGTGAAGGTTGCGGAGGCCTGGGGCGTGCCGCGGTGGGTGATCTCGATGCGTTTGACCGAGCGTTCGGTGCTCCAGGTTTTTTCGACGTGGGCGAGCATCAATTCGAATTTATCCGGCGTGATCCAGGAGGCTGCATCGGGCGCGGGGGAATTCAGATTTTCCGGAGCGCGAGCAAGCTCGCGGCCTGCGACGGCGGCAGGCGCGGGTTTGGCGGGCACCAGGAATTTCGCGGCCAGCGGCATGAGCATCGGCGTGAAGATGACCAGCGCGCTGTAGCTGATCATGAGATAAAACGGCAGCGCGAGCACGGCGGTGACGTTGTGAAAATCGAGCCACGGGCGGCGTCCATCGCGGCCGAGACGCAGCAGAAAAAGGTCTTTGAAGAAACGCCGGTGCGTGACGATGCCGCTGATGAGGGCCACGAACATGAACAACGCGGCGGTGCATGCGAGGAACCGGCCCCATGGATGCGGAAGCATCAGCTGGAAATGAAAGCGGTAGAAAAATTCGCCGCCCAAGGTGGCGCGAGGAACGGAGTTTTTTTCGCCGGGCTGGCTGACGTCCTCGTTTTTGAAACGTTTTCCGGACTGAGGATCTTCCCAGTAGATTTTGAGTTCGCGGCTGCGATCGTCGGGCACGGAAACGAGCCAGCGCTTCGATTCGGGGGCGATCTCCTGAAGCCGTTTGAATCCGGCGCGCGCGGCGTCCGCCGGCGCGGCGACGATGGCGGTCTCGGGCTGCATCCACGCGGTGATTTCCGGGCGGAAATAGGCGGTGGTTCCGGTGATGAAGATGGCGTAGAGCACCCAGCCGAGCAGCAGGCCCGACCACGTGTGCAGCCACGTCATCGCGGAGCGGAAAGAGCGGTGCGTGCTCATGCGGCGGGAGTGGCGCGGAGCAGCCAGGCGACGAGTGCGAGGACGGCGGCGGGCAGGCCGATGCCCAGCCAGGCGCGCGTAGCGTTGGACGCGTAGAAGGCCCAGACGGCTGCGCCTGCATACAAAAGAAACGCCGGCAGGGCCGCGGTGTTAACGACCTCCTCCTTGGGCAGCTCCAGCGCGCGCCCGAGCGCCACGGTGAACGCTGTGGCCAGCCCGTAGCCGCCGACGAGCGCGGCGAGCGCGCGCGAGGCGACGGCGAACCGGTGGCGCACGGAGGAGGCGTGGCGGGAGCGGTGCGGGTGCGCGGACATGAGGGAGGGGGAAATGACCAATGACCAATGACCAATGACCAATGACCAATGGCCAATGACCAGTGACCAATGACCAGTGACCAGTGGCCAATGATGGGTGGGAGGGACGGAGGCGTGGGGTGTGCGCGGCGGGCCCAGCGGGCCCGCCCTGCCTTCAGGCGGAGACGATGAAGCTGAGGGTGAAGACGTGGCGGATGCCCTCGTAGGCGCGGCCCTCGTGTTCGCCGGGCTTTTTCTCGACGTGGCCGACTTCGATCACGGCCTGGCCGGGCCACGGGGTCTCGATCGTGACTTTGCCGGAGGCGTCGGTCTTGAAAGTCCGGTTCCAACCGGAAGACGTGAACAGCGTGACGTCGGCCTCGGGCAGCGGGGCGCCCTTGAGGAGGAGGATGAACGTGTTGCTGTTGGCGGCGACGGGCACGAGTTCGAGGTCGAATTTCGCCGCGGTCTCGGTGCGGCCGAGCTTGGCCTGGTAGCGGGTGAGGTTCTTCCCCTTCTCCGCGAAATAAACGCTCGAGAGACGGAGGTCACCGGCGACGTTTTTGGCGGCGACGGGGAGGCGGTCGTTCTGACGCGTGACGACAAGCGCCTTGCCGTCGGCGGCGAAGGCCTGGGGCGCGGTGATGATCTTGAGGTAACCCTCCTCGGTTTCACGGAGGTTGGCGGCCCATTCGCCGAAGAACGCGGCGACTTCGCCGGTGGCGGCGTCGCGTTCGAGCCAGACGAAGTGGGCGCGGGCGGCGGTGGCGAGAACGAGGGTGGCGAGGAGAGCGGGAAGGATGCGGAGGCGGGATGTTTTCATGGAGAGAGGAGGGGGATTTTTTTAGCGCAAAGACGCAAGGACGCGGAGGTCGGAAAGTCCGGCAGGCGGGGTTCTCGTTCTCTCGAGAAATCGGGAGAACGAGAACGTGTAGGCGGGGTTAGTAGGACCTGCGGAGGGTGAACTGGACGGAGCGGGGTTCGCCGTAGTTCGGGTAGTCGAGGGTGGCCCAGTAGGTTTTGTCGAAGGCGTTGCGGACGCTGAGGGTGCCGGTGAAGTGATCGGTGAAACGGTAGGTCGCAAAGAAATTCACGAGGGCAAAGGGAGCCTGGCGGACTTCGGTGGGGAGTGCGGAAGGATGGGTGGTGACGACGCCGGTTTGTTCGCCCTGCCATTGAACGCCGCCGCCAACGCTGAGGCGTTTCCACTCGCCGGGGAGACGGTAGTGGGTGTTGAGCCGCACGAGGTGCTCGGGCACGTTGGCGTAGGTGAGGTCAGCGGGGTTCCGGCGAGTGTTGACGTTGGCATAGCCGAGGGTGGCGGTCCAACCCTCGGCGAGGAGGGCATGGAACTCGATTTCGACGCCGCGGCTTTCGGTGCCGTCCACGCCCATGTAGGCGTTGGTGCCGTCGGGCAGGGAGTTGGCCG
The DNA here is from genome assembly GCA_029266495.1 of Rariglobus sp. GTDB lineage: Bacteria > Verrucomicrobiota > Verrucomicrobiia > Opitutales > Opitutaceae > Rariglobus. The sequence goes on from JAQSWS010000020.1 coordinate 17,093, forward strand.
GCACGGAGGGATCGAGGACGGCGTAGTTGTCCATCTTGGTTTCGAAGACGGCGAGATCGACCTCGAGACGCTTGCGGATGAGTTCCGCTTTCACGCCGGCTTCGGCGTTGGTGCCAAGGGTGGGGGAGAGGACGTCGAAGTCTTTGTCCTTCTGGGTTTGGGGGCGGAAGGTCTCGGTGTAGCTGGCGTAGGCGGCGACGGAGTCGGTGATGTCGTAAACGACACCGACGTAGGGGGTGACTTCGCCGGTGGCCTGGGCAACGCCGGTGCGACCGATATAGGTATCGGAGGTGTTGTAATTTTTGACGTAGGTTCTCCACTCACTGATGCGGGCGCCGAGGATGACGGCGACGGGATCGATGACACGGAGGCGGGTGGTGCCGTAGAAGCCGCTTTGTTCGGTGTAGGTCACGCGGCTGGCGCCGGTTTCGGTGATGACAGGGGCAGGGACGCCGCTGCCGTTGTAGTTGCGGTAATCGGGGATGTCGTAGAACCAGCTCGCGGTGCCGGCGAGGGTGGCGGCGTCGCTTTCGTGGTTGTTGGAATTCCAGCCGAAGACGAGGTCGTGTTCGCGTTCGAGGGCGGTGAATTTGCCGGACAGGTAGAGGTCGATGTTGTCGCGGACTTCCTCGGAGCGGTTGGCACCGGCGAGGAGGCGGATGCCGGTGCCGGTGGCGGGGTCGGGGAGATAATACGTGAAGGGTCCTGCGGGGGGGCCCTGGCGGCTTACGGAGTAGACGGCGAGGCGGTCGGTTTTGCCGGTGGTGCGGTTGAAGGAACCGCGGAAGTTCCAGTTTTCGCCGAGCTTTTGGTCGAGGTTGATGAAGGCGGTGCCGGACTCGCGGTTCCAGTAGGTCCAGTCGGTGGAGAAGTTGGTCGAGCGGGACAGGTGGGCCTCGGAGCCATCGGCGGCAAACCAAGGAATGGTGCCCCACATGGGATTGTCGGGTTCGTTTTTCTGGAACTGATAGCCGACACCGACGGTGGTGGTGGCGGTGAGGTCGGCTTCGAGGGAGGCGAGGAAGCCGGTGGTCTCATCGGAGTAGCGGTCGAGGAAGCTGTCGGCGGTTTCACCGAAGACGACGAAGCGGCCGCGCACGCGACCATCCGGGGTGAAAGGCGTGTTCACATCGATTTCGGTGCGGTAGAGGTCCCAGCTGCCGACGGTGCCGGCGATGGAGGCGTCGAATTCTTTGCCGGGGCGTTTACGCTCGAGGTTGACGACGGCGGAGGGAATGCCGGCGCCGGAGATGAGGCTGTTGGCACCACGGATGACGGTCACGCTTTGGTAGAGAGCGGTGTCGTAGTCCATGTTGCTGGAGCCGCTGTAAGAAGGAATTCCGTCCACCTGGAAGTCGGTGATCTGAAAGCCGCGGGCGTAGTAGAGCGGGCGTTCGGTGTCGAAGAAGGCGGTGTGGACGCCGGTGACGTTGCGGAGGACGTCGTCCACGCTGAAGAGATTTTCCGCGAGCATTTGGTCGCGGGAGATCGTGCTGATGGACTGGGGGGTCTCGCGTTCGGTGAGGGCGAGGCGGGTGGACGTGATCGCGGGGGGCGGCGTGGTATCGGTGGCGCCGGTGATCGCGACGGGCGCGAGGAGAACGGCGTCGTTCCCGGACGCGGGGGAGGCGCTGGACGCCGGGGCGGTGCCGGAGGAGTCGGTGGCGCCGGGGGTGGTGGCGGTTTCGTCCGCGTGAAGCGCGGGGGCGAGAGTGATGAGAGCCGCGAGAACGCGGAGCAGCGTCGTCGAGTGGCCGGAGGTGATGAGCGGGGACATGGAACGCCCAGATTATCAAAGTGGCGTCGAGGAAAGCTTACCCGGCCTTGTGGTATGTTTGCGGAGTCTTGCGGTGGAAGTGGATTGTCGCTGGCGGTTTGCGTTTTGGGCGGGCCGCCCGCGAGCGAAGGATCAGAACTCGAGGGTGGTGGAGACGCGGACGGTGCGGGGCGCCCCGACGTAGTTGCTCTTCAACCAGTAGTTCTCGTTGGTGACGTTGGAGACGTTGAGGCGGAAGGTGAGCGGGAGGTCGGACACGCGGGTCTCATAACGGAAGCCGAGGTCGCCGGTGAGGAAGTCGGGGATCTTGTCGGTGTTGGTGTTATTCACGTATTGGGAGCCGGTGTAGAACAGGCCGCCGGTGAGGATGAGGCCGGAGGGTTCGCCGAGGTCGTATTCGGCGTAGAGCTTGGCGAAGAACTCGGCGACGTCCGGAGGCGTTTTGCCTTCGAAGAGGGGATTGGAGGCGTTCTCCTTGATCTTGGCATCCAGCACGGTGAAACCGCCGAGGAGAGTGAGTCGTTCGGTGGCCTGGCCGGTGGCGGTGAACTCGAAACCGCGGTGGACCTGGCGGCCGTCCTGCACGTAGACGGGCGCGGTGGGAACGGTGACGTCGTAATACTGGAGGCCCTTGTCGATTTCAAAGAGGGCTCCGGTGAAGAGAATGCCGTGAACGCGGGCCTTGGCGCCGATTTCGATCTGCTCGCTGACGAGCGGGGGCATGGTTTCGTCCGGATTGACCACGGGGAATCCGCCGAAGGTCGTGCCGGAGGTGCCGCCTTTTTCGAGGCTCTCGATGTAGCTGGCGTAGACGGAGACGGTTTCGACCGGCTTGAAGATCAGCGAGACGGTGGGGGAGACGCGGGTGTCGCGGTATTCAGCCGTGGATACACCGGCGGCGTTGAAGTCCTCGGTGTCGATCGTCGAGCGGTTGACGCCGGCCAGGGCGGACCACCGTTTCGTGAAGCGAACGTCATCGGCGAGGATGAAGTTGTGGTAGGTGGACTCGTTGGCGCGGTATTTGTCGGCGGTGGGCGGCGGGGGCAGGGCGCTGAGGTCGGGGGGATTGGAGACGTTGTAGACCGTGGGATCGTTGAGCCAGCCGGGGCCGTTGAACTGGGTGCGCTTGTTGATGTCACCGTAATAGCCGGTGGTCACGCGGTGTTCGATGGAGCCGGTGTCGAAGTTGATATCCACGAGGAGCGAGCCGCCGTCCGTGGTGACGTCGGGATATTCCCAGTGGCCGGAGCCGATGATGTAGTCGCCCGGGGCGCCGGCGACGAAGGTGTTGTTGACGGCGAGGAGCTCGATGTTCGATTCGCGGCGGGCGTATTTGGTGCGCAGCGTGACGTCGGGGGAAATCTCCCAGCGCAGGCCGCCGCCGACGTGATACTGGTTGGATTCGGTGAAGGAGTAGGACTGGCCGTAGTATTCATCGGCGTCGGGCGCGTCGGGGTATTCGACGCCGGCGGTGGTGGCCCAATAGGGCTCGGTTCCCTCCATGCGGTAGTGGCTGTGGGAGGCGTCGACTTGAAGGGTGAGTGTTTCGGTGAGGTGCCAGTCGAAGGCGGCGCTGACAAACTGGCGGCGGATTGTCTGGTCCTCGACCGCGGTGTCGCCGTCCTGGCCGAGGACGTTGACGCGGTAGCCGAACTTGCCGGCGGCATCGATGGGGCCGCCGAGGTCGGCGTGGGCGTAGAGGTTGGCGCCGCTGGTGTTGCCGACGGTGAGGCGGTTGAGGCGTTCGGCAGTGGGACGTTTGAGCACGTAGTTGACGGTGCCGCCGACATTGCCGATGCCGTAGAGGAAGCCGGAGAGACCGGTGATGATCTCGACGCTTTCCTTGTCCTCGAGGTCGACGTTGACGTAGCTCTCGCTGCTGGGGATGCCGTCGATGCGCTTGGTGGAGTTGGTGCTGAAGCCGCGGAGGGTGGCCGCGGGAAAAAAGCGTGATTGCGGCGAGGTGAACTGAACAACGGGACTGAGTTTGAAAATGTCGTCCGCGGTCGCGGCCTGGGTGTTCCGGATGAGGTCGTTGGTGATGACGTTGATCGAGAAGGGCGTATCAAGGAGGTCCTTGGCGCCGAGCGGGCCGACCTGGGTCGCGGTGTCCGGCACGTAGCGGGCGCCGGTCTGCGCGGAAACCTCCACGCTCTCGAGCTGGACGACTCCTTCGCCCCGGGTGGCGGGGCCGGCCGGTTTCGCGGTGTCGGCTTGCTGGGCGGACAGGCGGGCGAGGCCGGCGACGGCGGTGGCGAGGAGGGTGAAACGAAGCGGGATGTTCATGGGAGCGGGAAGGGGAGGGTCGGGGAAGGCGGGAACAAAGGAGCCGCCGGGCGACCAAACCCGGCGGCCAGTGTTGACCTTGTTGACCTTTGACCTGACGACGTCCGCCCCGTGGGCGAACGTAAGGGATGTTAGCGGTGGAGCAGGAGAAGGAAGGCGGTGAGGAGGGCGACGGCGCAGACGATGCAAAGGCGAACCTCCATGCCCCGATCACCGTCGCGACCGGTGCCTTCATGGTATTCAAACCGTGGTGACGGAGGGTTCGCCGATCAACGGGAAGAGGCGGTCCGCCCATTGCGTGTAGGTCTCCTCGTAGTCGAGGTCGGCCTCGACGCGGGCGAGGACGGGCTTCGCACCGAGGGCGGCGAGGCGTTCGTCGAGCTTGCGGGCGAAGGCGTTGAAATCGGAGTAGTCGCGATCGCCGAGCCCGAGGACGGCGTAGCGGAGGCCGGAGAGGTCGAGCGGCGCCTTTTCGAGTCCGTAGTGGAAGTCGGTCGCGTCGCTGGGCGGTTCGCCGTCGCCCCACGTGCTGACGACGAAGAGGGCGAGCGGGTGCGAGGCGAGGGTGGCGGGCTGGAGTTGGGAGATGTTGGAGACGGTGGCGGTCCAGCCTTCGGCGACGGCGCGTTCGTGGGCCTGGCGGGCGAGGGTCTCGGCGTTGCCGGTTTCGGTGGCGTAGTAGATGGCGAGGACGGGCTTGCTCATGGCTGAGGAGGAGGCGTTGAGGTCGAGATTCAAAAGTGGATGCGATGGCGCCGTGTGGACGGACGTGAGGTTGAAATTAACAAATGAGCGGAGCGGTTTGCTTACCCATCGTTGCGGTCATTTTGCCCATCCTTGTGTTGGGTTTGGAGGGCCGGGAGCGAGAGGGTCGGACGTGCGTTAGTTATCTGTAAGAACGGTGTGGAGGAGGGCGGACCAGAGGCAGGCGCCGTCGGGGGTGCCTGCGGGGCCCAGTTCAAGGAGGTGGGTGCCCTCCCTGCCGACCAAGTGGAGCGGGCGTTGGCGGTGGTCATTCCGCCAGGCCAGATGGTGGACGGCGGGGAGGACGATCTGCACGGTGTGCTGGCCGTCGCTGGCGGTGAGCAGCCCGTGTTCGAAGGTGAGGTGGCGCGGGGTGAGTTCGCGACGTTGGGTCGCGGCGGGCGACGGGAGGGTGCAGGTGAAGGACGCCGCCTCCCGGGCAAACAAATCGAAGAGCGCGGGCAGGAGCGCGGGATCGTGCAACGAGATGCCGGCGGGTGGGTGGAACCGGGGGCCGGGGTAAAAAATGCCGCGAGGAGCCGGGCGCAGGGTGGCGTTGCACGGGGCGGCGAGCGGGGCCAGGCAGGCGGCCCATGCGGTGGACGAGATCTCGGGAACGGCGCACATCTGGAGGCGTTCGGCACCTGCGGCGTCGAAGACCTGGAGTTTTCCCGGCGAGGCGCAGCAGGCACACGGTTCGAGGCGGGCGTAGGCTTGGTGCCAGAGGCCGGAATGCAGGGTGAACGTGCCGTGGGTGTCGTGCGCGGATTCCCGGGTGGGAGACCAGGTGAGCGCGGGAAGGGGGCCGCTGGTCACCAGCCGGACGCAGGTGTTTCGCGTCTGGAGGACGATGCGATTGAAGGCGCCGGTCCGGGAGAGGAGGCTGAACCAGTCGCGGGAGAGCGGGATGTTGCCCGCGGCATCAGTTCGAAATCGAAAGTCGGCGGGACAAGAAATGCGCGGGGGTGGAGTGGACCGGGCGAAGTGCATGGGGAGGATCAGGCGGCCCGCCGGCGGCGGGCACGTTGAGGGGCGGCGAAGGCTTGGGCGCCCTGGATGAGCACGCTGATGCGGACGTCCGGCAGAAAGCAGGCGAGACGGCAGCCGAGGCACCACACCGGGTGCTGGGTGGCGGCGAGTTCAGCGGGGAGGTGCAGGGTCAGCGAGGACGGCGCGGGTTTTCCCTGTCCGCCGTTCCCTGGCGGAAGGGTTTTGAAGACGAGTTTTTGTCCGACGTCGTGCGCGCAGATCACGGCGATGGCGGAAAGTGAGTCCGCGTGCGCAGGATCCCGGGCGCAAATTTCGCACAGGAGCGGAGGGCGGATCGAAGGCGTGCGCGGTTTCGACATTGAGGCCGAGAGCATAGCAGCCGGGGAAGGAGGGATGCTTACCGGTCCTTGTGGAAGATTTGCGGAGTCTTGCGGGGCGGCCGCGCGAATGGATCAGAGGGCGGCGGGGCCGAGGAGCAACTGGTGGGGAGTGCCGTCGCCGAGATCGATCAGCCGGGCGGGAATGCGGAAGACCTCATGGATGAGCGTCGGGGCAAGAGTGGATGCGACGGGGCCGGAGGCAGCAACACGTCCGCGGGAGAGGACGACCAGGTCGTCGGCATAGGCGAGGACGAGGTTGAGGTCGTGGAGGATGGCGAGGACGGCGACGTGTTCACGGCGCGCGAGGTCACGGGCGAGGGCGAGGACGGCGTGCTGGTGTGCGAGGTCGAGGCTGGCGGTGGGTTCGTCGAGGAGGAGGGCGCGTGCGGCGGGCGGGGGTGCGGCGGGGTCGGGCTGGAGTTGGGCGAGGGCACGGGCGAGGTGGACGCGTTGTTTTTCGCCGCCGGAGAGCGTGGGGTAGAAACGATCGGCGAAAGCGGTCAGGTCCACACGGGCGAGCAAGGTGCGAGCGAGTGCATGGTCGGCGGCGGAGTCGCCTCCGCCGGAGTGGGGGATGCGGCCGAGCCGGACGACCTCTTCGACGCGAAAGGGAAAGTGGAGATCGCTTTCCTGCGGGAGCACGGCGCGGTGCCGGGCGAGTTCGGCGGCGGGCCACGCGGAGAGCGGACGATCGAGGAAGCGGACCAAGCCGCCGTCGGGCGAAAGTTCGCCGGAGAGAAGACGGAGGAGCGTGGATTTGCCGGCGCCATTGGGGCCGACAACGGCGGTGACGCGGCCGGGGGCGAGGGCGAGCGAGACGCGGTCGAGCAACGTGTGATCGCCGCGGCGCACGACGAGATCGGTGGCGGTGAGGACGGGCTTCATCAAAACAGGCGCGAGCGGCGTCCGCGCTGAAGCAGGCTGAAGAAGACCGGGGCGCCGAGGGCGGCGGTGATGATGCCGACGGGCAGTTCGGCCGGTGAGGCGGCGGTGCGCGCGAGCAGATCGGCGGCGAGGAGAAGCGTGGCGCCGAGCAAGGCGGAGCCCGGGACAAGCCAGCGGTGATCGGGACCGAAGCACTGGCGCACAAGATGCGGGACGACGAGTCCGATGAAACCGATGCCGCCCGCGATGGAGACGGCGGCGCCGACGCCGGCGGCGGTGGCGAAGACGAGCGTGCGTTTGAGGCGGGCGAGATCGATGCCGAGGTGGCCGGCCTCGGCTTCGCCGAGGAGGAGGGCGTTGAGCGCGCGGGCGTGGCGCGGGATGAGGATCACGGCGGGCAGGATGAAGGGAAAGGCGGCGGCGAGGCGGGGCCACGTGACCTGGCCGAGACTGCCGAGGGTCCAGAAGGTGAACTGGCGGAGCTGGTCGTCATCGGCGAAGAAAAGCACGAGACCGGTGCCGGCCCCGGCGAGGGCGTTGATGCCGACGCCGGCGAGCAGCATGAGGGCGACCACGACGCGGCCCTCGACCACGGCGGCCCGGTGCATGAAGATCACGGCGAAGAGGGCTCCGGCGAGGGCGAAAATCGGAAGGGTGAGTTGTCCCAGAAAAACGGATACGCCAAGCAGGGTTGTGGCGGCGAACTTGACGTGGAGCACGGCCCCGAGGGCGGCGCCGCCGGTGACGCCGATGAGGCCGGGGTCGGCGAGCGGATTGCGGAAGAGTCCCTGCATGCCGGCGCCGCAGAGGCCGAGGACGGAGCCGACGAGAAGCGCGCCGAGGGCGCGGGGCAGGCGGATCGAAAAGAGGATGGCGTGGTCGAGCGGCGCGAGTTGCGCGTGGCGTCCGGTGAAGCCGAGCCAGAGGGCATCGGGTGCAAGCGAGGCGGCGCCGAAGACGAGCGCGGCGGCGAAGGAGAGAACGAGCACCGCCGCCAGCGCAAGGAGCAGCGGGCGGCGAAGGTTGGGACGAAGGGGAGTGGTCAAACGCGGAAAACGAACCGATCCAAAGTAACCTATTGGGTTACTTTGGATCGGGAGGGACGGGAGGGTTATTGGTTGGTGGAAGCGAGCGGGGGTGTCGCGGCCGGGTGGAGAAGGGAGGCGACCTCGGTGACGGCGTCGCCGAGGCGGGGGCCGAAGGCGAGGTGGTAGCCGAGATCGAGGGCGTGAATGCGACCGGTGCGGCCGGCGCGCGTGCCTTGAAGCCAGCCGGGGGGCTTGACGGCCTGGGGCATCATCGGATTGACCCCGTAGAGAATGACGTCGGGGTCGAGCGCGAGGAGGGCCTCGGCGTTGAGCGGTTTGTAGCCGGTGAGGCCGGTGAGCGGATTGTGTCCGCCGGCGAGCACGATGAGCGCGGTGGCGGCGGTGCCGTCGTAGGCGGCCTGGGTGGCGGTTTCGTTCATGCTCATGAGGAATACGACACGCGGAGGTCCGGCGGACGCGGTGCGACGACGGACGGCGTCGAGTTGACCTCGGAGTTTTTGCACGAGGGCGGCCGCCTCGGTTTCGCGGTGGAGGACCTCACCGAGGCGGGTGACGTTGGCGAGGAGGGTGTCGGCGGAGGGACGGGCGTCGAGGTGGACGAAGGCGACGCCGGAGTGTTTGAGGAGCTCGACCTGCGGAGCGGGACCGGTGCCCTGGGCGGCGAGGATGAGAGTGGGGTTTTGCGCGAGCACGCCTTCGGCTCCGATCGTGCGGAAGTAGCCGACATCGGGCAGGCGGTGGACGGCGGGCGGGAAGACGCTGGAGGTGTCGCGGGCGACGACCTGATCGCCGGCGCCGAGGGCAAAGACGGTTTCGGTGATGGCGCCGCCGAGGCTGACGATGCGCTCCGGCTCCGGCGCGGCCGGAGCGGAATGACCAATGGCCAATGACCAATGACCAATGAGGAATGCGCAGAGGATGCGGAGGGAGGGCATGGCGTCAGGCTTTTTGAGAGATGTGGGTGTGGCCGGTGTCGTTGACGTGGCGGAGGTCGGTCCAGTCGAGGGGATGGGCGTCGTAGGCCTGGCCGAAACCGGCGACGAGGCGAGCGCGGTCGGGGACGAGGCGCACGAGGTGGAAGTCGTGCATGGTTTCGAGTTGCTCCATGACGGAGCCGAATTTTTTGCGGAGGGCCTGCATGGGGGCGGTGAAGGCGTCGTCGTTGCGGGCGATGAACGTGGCGGTGCAGCGCAGCGTGAGCCGGCGGCGGGCGAGGAGATGGCTGGCGTTGGCCTCGTCCTCGATCAGGAGCGCCGAGGCATGGGCGTTGGCACGGAGGTTGGCGGTGTGATGGGAGAGGGAGCTGATGAACGTGTGGAGCGTGCCGTCGGCCGAGAGAACGAAAGGGGCGACGGAGCAATCGGGCAGTCCGTCGGCGGAGACGGTGGCGAGGAGGACGGTCTGGGCGGTGTCGCGCAGGTGGAGGACGGCGGCACGGGCGCGTTCGGGGATGGGCTTCGGAGCGGCGTGGAGCGCGGCGGTGGCTTCCCGGGACATGTCGATGAGGACGTGGTGGGCATCGGAGGCGCCGGTGAGCGGGGGATCGAATGGGATGCGCAACGAGGCTTCGCCGGACGGCTCGGTCACGACGAGGTCCATGCCGTTCTGGTCGATGCCGGCGAGGGTGGCGGCGGTGGCCGAGAGACGTCCGCCGAAGTGACGGGCGTAGGCGAGGACGGAGTCGGCGTGGTCCTCGTTCATGTGGCCGAGGATGCGGGCGCGGTGCGCGGCGGGGAGGAGGTTGGTTGGGTCGGTGGTGGTCATGGTGTTTGGAAACGGGAAGCGCGCGGCCGGTGAAACGGTCGCGCGCACGGTTGACGGTTGTGGCGGGTTTCTATCAAGCGCGACGACGGCGGCGCAGGGCGGCGGCGCCGAGCGTGGCAAGGCCGGCGAAGGCCGCGAAGGAGGAGGGCTCGGGGATGGCAGAGCCGGCGAAGGTGTCGGATTGCTGGAGCTGCGCGCCGTAGGTGAGGGTGTGGGCGGCGGGGACGGTCCAGGAGACGGTGAAGTCGGTGATCGTGCCGGCGGAGACGAGGTCCCACTGGAAGGCGTAGACGTAGCGGGTGCTGGAGCCCATGCCGCCGCTTTTCACCTCGGTGAAAAGCGTGGCGGTGAAGTCGGCCATGAGGTTTTGGTTGCCGCCGTTGTAGCTGAGGACGGGGGCGACGAAGGTGCCGGAGGCCATCTCGAAATCGAGTTGGAAGACGATCGTCTCAAGGCCGGCCAGCGGCGTGGAGTCGGTGATGGTGAAGGCGCCGAGAGGAGTGGACGGCGTGTAGATGGCGTTGGTGGAGGCGCCGCCGAGGTAGCCGGAGGTGCCGGCGACCTTGTCCCACGCGGCGTCGCCCGAGCCGAAGTTGGAGGCGATGGCGGCGGGCCAGGCGGCGGTGGAGGTCGGATGCGTGCCGTAACCGGAGTAAGCGGTGCTGTTGAGGTTATACCAGCCCTCGGAGGCGGAGGTGCCGGCGAGGGAGAAGTCGGTGAATTCCTGGGCGGCGTGGGCGGCCGCGGCGAGGAGAAGGAACGGAAGGAGGAGGCGTGATTTCATGGTGTGTGGTTGCAGGTGGAAATAAGGGAAGGATCAGGCGGACCGGCGGCGGCGCAGGATCGCGATCACGAGGGTGCCGAGGCCGGCGAACGCGGCATAGGCGGAGGGCTCGGGCACGGCGGAGGTCTGCGTGAGGGTGACGCCGTTGAAGGCGTTGTGACTGCCGAGGCTCCAGGTGAGGGAGAGTTCGTCGGTGGAGCCGAGGCCGAGGACGCTCCAGGTGAAGCTGTAGTTGGTGAATGTCTGGTTTCCGAAGGCGGTGCTGATGGTCTCGCTGGAGCCGACGGTGACGGAGTCGGCGACGAGGGCGGAGTGGGATGCGTTGAAGTTGAGCGTGAGGCCGATGGCCTCGACGGCGGTGAGTCCGGCGGCGTAGGAGAAATCGAAGGTGACGGTGGAGAGGCCGGAGAGAATGCTGCCGGTCGAGAGGGTGAACACGGGCGCGGTGAAGAAGGTGTAATAGAACGTGCCGTAGAGGCCGCCGGTGGGGGCGAGTCCGCTGGTGGACGGACGCACGGAAGCGTGCAGGCTGGCGCCGGAGTCGGCGGAGGCGTCGGGGAAGAGCTGGTTGGTGGTGGTCCAGTCGGTTTGATAGACGTGATCCCACGCGCCGCCGGCGGTGCTCCAGCGATCGATCTGCGTGGCGGCGGAAGCGGCCGGGACGGCGGCGAGGGCGCACACGGCGAAAGCCGCGAGGCGCGTGATGAAAGAGGCGGGACGGTTATGGTGCATGGGCATGGCGGGAAAGTGTCAGAGAGGGGGTCGATACGACGGATCGTTGGCGCGGCGGGCGGCGTCGGACCAAAGGCGCATGTCGCGAAGCTCGGCGCAGGTGTGGAGCCCGACATGGCTGTCGAGGTAGGCGACGACCGCGCGCCCGTTGTGACGGTAGGCGAGCCAGCCGTAGCTCATGTCCTGCGAGAGCGCGGCGGGGAGTCCGTCGAGATCGGCCGCGGGCCAGTCGGGGGCGGTCGAGGCGGTGAGGGGCGAGCTGATGCGCCAGTAACCGGATTTTTCGTTGAGCGTGCGGGAGTGGGCCGAGGCGAAGGCGATGAGGCGCGAAGGATCGGAGGCCTGGACGAGGGAGCGGACGGGGACGTCCTTGACGAGCGAGGAGGCGTCGCCGCCGACGAAGGGGCCGTTGAGTCCGAACGTGGTGCCGACGCTGAGCGTGTAGTCGTCGGCCGCGGCGGTTTCGTTGTAGTAGTCGGCCTGGGTGTTGACGTAGAGCGTGTCGCGGAAGCGGTCCCCGAGGAAAGGGCGAAGCCGGTGGGGCCAGCGGATGCCGGTGATGCCGGAGACCGTCTGGCCGCGCTCGTTGAGGGTGCCGGTGGCGCCGGCCTCCTGAAGCGGGAGGAGACGTCCGCGGTTTTCGGCGGCATAGAGGTGGTAGGCGGCCATGAGCTGGCGCGCGGCGGAGAGCTCGACGGTTTTTGATCCGTGGGCGCGGACGGCGGCGGCCGTCGGGATGAGAATGGCCGCGAGGATGCCGACGATTGCGATGACGGTGAGGAGCTCCACGAGAGTGAAGGCGGCGCGTGGCGACGGCGTGTATCGAAATTTCATTACGATGACGGATCGTAACAGCCGTGCGGCGCGAAATGCTTACCAGTCCTTGTGGTTTGTTTGCGGAGTCTTGATCCACGAGGCATGTATTCGAATTTTAGTTACGATGGATCCGTGCCGATTGCCGGGCGCAAAAAAACCGCCGGGCGACCAAGCCCGGCGGCGATTGATTGACCTTTATACACCGTCCAAAGAACGCGGTTTGCCGGGTGGCCCGGCCAAAACACGGGGAGAGATTAACACGGACGCGGGGCGGAAAGCTTACCCGTCCTTGCGGAAAGCTTGCCCGTTGTTGCGGCTATCGGAGGCCGCGGGCTTTCAGGAAGCGCCGCCATGAAAGGGCGAAGCCGGTGTAAACCAGCACCAGGGAGGCGAGGGTGGCCAGGGTCGCGATGATCTTCCCGGGGAGCCCGAGACCCGCGCCGGTGTGGAGGAAACGCATCCATACGCGCGCCTGCAGGCCGGCGCTGCGATCCTGGAAACGCACGGCCTGGAGGATTTCGCCGGTGTAGGGATCCATCTCGACGGGGACGTAGGCGCGGCTCGGCATGAAGTCGGGCAAGGTCACGTCGAGCTTGAGCGGAGCAGGCGGCGCACCGGGGGCGGCGGGTTGAGGGAAGTGGATCCCGATGTGCCGGGCGTCGGGAAAATGTTCGCGTGCGGTCGCGAGGATGCGGTCGAGCGGGAGGCGTTCCGCCGAGGGCGAGGGCGCGGGCACGATGGCGGGCGGCATGGCCATCATGCCGAAGTTGCGCGACTGCGGGGCCTCCTCGCCAGCGAGCGTGAACACCAGGCGGTGCGCCCAGCCGTAGGAGATGACCACGGCGGTGACGGCGAGAACGAGGAGGACGGGGAATGACCAAAGTCCGATGACATGATGCCAGGTATAGTCACGGGCCCGGGTGGTGGTCGCGGGGGAAAACCACAGGCGGGGGCGGAGGGCGCGACGGCTCCACGTGCGCGGAAACCAAAGCCACAGTCCCGTGAGGCAGAGGATGACAAGGGCGAGATTGCAGGCGCCGGTGATCGCCCTGCCGAATGCAAACCCCTTCCCGTGCAGCCCGAGCCAGCGGTGCCACTCTTCCAATTCGTGGAGAAATTCGTGAAGCGCGTGGGCGCGCGATTCGCGAAGTTTTCCCGTGTGCGGGTCGGTGTAGAGGGGGCCCTCGCGTCCGGCGTAGAGTTCGCAGGCGCGCAGGGGATCGCGAGGAACGACGATCCGGGTGACGGCAAAATCCGGGTATTCGCGCAGCGAGCGGGCGCGCAGCTCGTCGGGCGTGAGCCGTGCCGCCCCCGCCTGCGGGAGGGCGGCACGGCTCACCTCGCGGTCGCGCCACGCGAGGATTTCCTCCTCAAACGCAATGGCGACGCCGGTCACGGACATGATTGCGATGACCACGCCGGCGATCAGGCCGGAGGCGAGGTGAACCCAGAAGACGGCCTTGCGGAATGACATTCCTAGAACCGAAGCGTGACGGAGACGCGGATGTCGCGACCGGGCTCGGGTGCGCCATGGACGGCGGCGAACCCGGGGAAGGCGGTCAGATCTTCCACGCTGCCGTGGCTGAGGTATTGTTTGTCGAAGATATTTTTGACCGTGAGATTCACCGTGAGCGCCTTGGTGAAGGCGGGGCGCCAGCGAAGAAAAACGTCGTGCGTGGTGTAGCCGGGTTTGTCGATGGTCGAGCCGGCGACGCCGGTGATGGCGAAGGGCACCTCGATATCGTCGATGCCCTGCACGAGGCGCATGTTCCAGCCGAGGTCGAGCTGGTCGACCGGCCGCCACACGAGGTCGAGCACCCAGGTGTCGCCGATGCTGGAGACGAGCGAGCTGTATTGGTAGCGGGTGGCGGTCTGGCCATCGAGCGTGGTGTCGGCGTGATTGAACTGAAGTCCCGCCGTGACGTCGCCCAGCGTATAGGAGGCGCGGGCAAAGAAGCCTTCGGTCTCCAGTTCGCCGGCGTTGGTGTAGACGTTGGACCAGGGCAGCGTGTTGGTAATGACATCGTCAATACGGTTGATGTAGCCGCCGGTCTCGAGCTGGAGTCCGGCCTTCTGGTAAAGCGCGCGGAGTTCGTAGTTGACCGCCTTTTCGGCTTCGAGGTCGGGATCATTGCTGGCGATGTCCACGCGGAAGGCGTCGTTGATGTCGGGTCCGCGGTAGGCGGTGGCGACGTTGGCGTTGAGGCTGAACGCCTTCGTGACCTGGTAGGCTGCGCCGAGGTTCGGGCTGAAGCCCTCGTGTTTGAAGTCCTGGTCGAGGCGGTCGTGCAGACGATAGGTGTCGAAGCGCGTGCCGGCGTTGACGGTGAGGCGGTCGGTGACGGCGAACGCGTTCTGGGTGAAGAGGCCGGTGACGCTGCCGTCCTCGCCGTAGGTCTGGGGGGCGGAGGACGGGCCGGCGTTCACTTCATCGCGGCGGTGATCGATGCCATAAACCAGGGTGTGTGCACCGATGCGCTGGGTGTTGCGCAGGTCGAATTGCAGGCCCTCGATCGTGCCGCGGTAGGGGCCGAAGACGCCGACCTGCAGGAGGTCGGCCTCGGTGTAGCTCGCGGTGAATTGGAGATCGAGCCACTCCATCGTCTCAGGGCGGATACCGTAGCCGAAGGTGCCGGTGTTGCGTTCGACCTCCATGTAGAAGGACGGGTTGGCCGGGCCGGGCGCCCATTCGGGGCGGCGGAGCTTGTTGCCCTCTTCCTGGAGGTTTTCGTAGCTGAAGCGGACGGTCTGGCCGTTTTTGAAACTGCCGACGACTTTGCCGAAGGCGACTTGCTGCTGACTGTCGGAGCCGTCGAGCGAGTTGCCCTCGCCGTCTTCGATTTCGCCGTAATCGGCGTAAACGAGGCTGAGGAGGCCGCTCCATGTGTCGTTGGCACGACCGAAGCCGGTGACGCTGGTCTTGCTGCCGTCGGTGTTGCTGAAATAGCTCTGCTTGACGAGCGCGCCCCCGGATTCGCCGGGACGCAGCAGATCGGCAGGATCCTTGGTGACGAAGCGGATGGCGCCGCCGAGCGCGCCCGGGCCGTCGGCGGCATTGCCGGTGCCGGGCTGGATTTCGACCTGCTGGAGCAACTCGGGTTCGAGGGTGTTGCGGCCGATGTGGTGGAAGAGCGAACCGGACTGGGTGGCGCCGTCGACGGAGACATTGATGAGGCCTTCGCCGAGGTTGCGGACGTAGATTTTCTGGGCGACCGCGGTGGAGCCGCCGACGGTGACGGCGGGGTCGATGGAGAGGGTGTCCTCCAGATCATTGGCCTGGCGCAGGTCGAGGTCGGTGCGGGTGACGACCAGCACGCGCTGGGCGCCTTCGCTGGTCACGAGAAGCGGCTCCAGCACGGTGATCTCGTTGGATGCAGGCGCGGGAGCGGTGTCAGTGGAGTGTGCCGCCGGAGGCGGCGAACCGGTCCCGACGATGGAGACGTTGCGGGCGCCGCTGGTGCGGTGCGTGAGGCCGCTGCCGGCGAGCAGGTGATCGAGGGCGGCGGAGGCGGTGTAGTCACCCTGCAGGGCGGGAGCGGTCTTGCCGGCCAGCAACTCGGAGCGTGCGGCGGCGCTGATGCCGGTGACGGCGGAGAATGTGTCCAGCGCGTCGGCCAGGGGTTGCGCGGACTGTGCGAACCGGTGGACGGCGGTCGCGGCGGGCGCGGAGGCCGGAGGGGTGCTGTCGGCGTGGGCGGCGGCCGGCAGCGCGAGGCAGAGAAGGCAGGCGAGCGCGGCATGACGCGCGGGTTGCCGGCGGGAGCGGAAGGAGGACTGGGTTTGCATGGAGGAAAACGAACGGCGAACGGGCCGTCTCGTCTTTGCTGACGCTGGGGGCGCGCGATACCTCCATGCCACGCGCACATTTTTTTTAGATCACGGCACCGGTGCGGGGGCGGCCGGGATGATCACAAGGTGGCCGGGTGCGGGTTGCTCCAGGCGAAGCGGGAGAATGTCCGCCAGGGTGGCGAGCGCGTCTTGCGGTGCATCGGCGCGGAGCGTGCCGGTGACGCGCAGGTTCGCGAGGGCCGGGTCGGTCAGGTCGATGCGACCGGGAAAATAGGCGGCGAGATCGGCCAGCACGTCGTCGAGGCGGGCGTTGCGGTAGCGAAGTTGACCCTCGCGCCAGGCGGCGAAGGCGTCGGCGGGCAACGTGGCGACTTGCGGTAGTGCGGAATCGGGAAACCAGCGGGTTTGCTGCCGTGCGGTGAGGCGCAACGCGAAGAGATCGCGGCCGTCGGGGCGGCGCGTCCGCAATTCGACGATGCCTTCGTTGACGGCAACGTGCACCGGCGCGGGGAGGCCGGCGGCCGGCCGCCAGGCGACCTCGAAGAATGTGCCGACCACGCGCACGACGCGGTCGCCGGCGGAGACGGTGAAGGGGCGATGGGAGTCGGGGGTGACTTGAAACGTCGCGCGTCCGCCGAGCAGTTGCACGCGCCGGGCGTCACGGGTGAAATCACACGTCAAGGTCGTGCGGGCGTCGAGCGAGACGCGGGAGCCGTCGGGCAGGGTGACTTCACGCCGTTCCGCGATTTGGGTTGTGAATTCCTGCTGCCAGTGAACCGGCCAGAGCAGGACCGCCATGAGGACCAGCGCGGCCGCGGCGAGGGCGGGGAGCGCCCAGGCGGCGAGGGTGCGGCGGCTGGATTTGCGGGCGGGGCGCGCGGCGAGCACGCGATCGATTTCGCCCTCGGGAAAAACGGTGCGGTTGTCGAGTGCGGCCAGCGTTTGCCCGGCGCGATGGAAGGCTTCGGCGTGCGCGGGGGAAGCGGCGAGCCATTGCTGCAATTCCGCCTCGTCGTGCGCGGTCCAGCGGGGGGGATCCAGCCGGCGGGCGAGAAGGCGAAGCGCGGTGGCGTCGGGGGTCTCGTCGTCCGGACCGGCGGGGTTGGGAGGAGGCACGTGCATGCGGGCGGTTAGCTATGGAGACGCCGCGGGGGCTGTCCACCTCCACCGGGTGGGCGGTTTATTTTTCGGCGAGGGCGGCGTGGCAGGCGGCGAGGGCCTTGATCATGTGTTTCTCGACGGTGCTGGGGGAGAGGCCGAGGCGGTCGGCGATGTCGGCGTAGGCGAGGCCGCCAAAGCGGTTGAGGATAAAAACCTCGCGGCAGCGGGGAGGGAGGGCGGCGATGGCGGCGCGCACCAGGCGGAGGCGTTCGGCGGCGTCGGCGGAGCGGGCGGGGCAGGTGAAGGTGCGGGCGGTGGTGCCGGGGGTGGCGTCGAGTGGCAGGTTCTCGGGCCGGCGGGAGCGGCGGCGGGCGCGATCGACGAGGAGGTTGCGGGCGATGCGGTAGAGGACGCTTTCGCCGCGTTCGATGCGCGTTTGTTGATCCCAGCGAAGGGCGCGGAGGTAGGTTTCCTGGGTGAGGTCGTCCGCTTCATGCCGGCAGCCGACGCTGCGCCCAAGAAAGTTTTTCAGCTTTTGATAATGCGGCAGGAGGGGCGAGACCTCACAGGAGGAAGGGGAGATCATGGCACGGGAACGGCGAGCATAGCAGGCGGGGCGGGGAGAAATGCTTACCGGTCCTTGTGGAAAGCTTACCCGTTGTTGCGCGGGATCAGGGCGCTGGGGGGGCGGCCGTGGTGTTCGGAGAATGCGCGGCTGAACTGGCCGAGGCTTTGGTAGCCGGCGGCGAGGGCGGCTTCGGTGACGTTGGCCTGGCCCGAGCGGAGCAGGGCGGCGGCGTGGTCGAGGCGGAGGCGGCGCAGGTGGATGGTCGGGCCGTGGCCGAATTCGGCGGTGAAGAGGCGGCTCAGGTGCGAGGGGCTGCTGTGCACGGCGGCGGCCATTTCGGGCAGGCCGATGGGTTCGGCGAGGTGGGCGGTCATGTAGTCGATGACGGCGCGGAGGGCGGGGTGGAGGACCCGGGACTGGGCTTGGGCGGGAGCGGGGTCGGCCGGCGGCGGCAGGAGAAGGGTGAGGAGCTCAATGAGTTTGCCGGTGCCCCAGATGTTGCGCAGGGCGGGGGCGACGGGGCAGCCGCGCAGGCCGAGGAGGAGCGTCTGCATCGAAGGGGTGAGCGGGGCGGGTCCATGGGCGGGGGTGCGCGAAGGGGCGGGCAGCAGCGGGTGGATCGCGACGGGCAGGGCGGTGGCGGTGAAACGCCAGACGAGGAGGTCGGAGGGGCGCGTCGTCGCGGGACGGAGGTTGGTGGCGGCGGTGGGCGTGAGCCAGACGAAGTGCTGGGCTTCGAGGTGCCAGGCGAGTTCGGCGTGGAAGCAGGCGATGCAGCCCTGGAGGCAGAAGAGCAGCAGGTGGCCGGGCGTCGGGGACGTGGAATGAGGCAGCACGAGACCGTCCGCGGGGAGGCGGAGTTCGGCGAGGTGCTGGGGCGAGGCGACTTCACCGGAGAGCGTGCGTGCATCCGGCGGGAGCATGAGGTCAGGCGTCAGTCAGCCGTGCCTTTCCGGCTGAAGAACCGGCGCCAGGCGAGGGCGAAGCCGGTGTAAACGAGGAGAAGGCCGCCCAGTGAGGCGAGGGCGGCAACGAGTTGACCGATCCACCCGAGGGCCTGGCCGGTGTGGAGGTAACGCATCCAGGTGCGGGCCTTGCGACCGGTGGTTTGTTCGGGGTAGCCGGCACGGTCGAGGAGGTCGCCGGTGAAGGCGTTGATCACCACGACCGTGCTGGCGGCGACGTAGTTTTTTCCGGCTTCAACGACGGTGGCGCTGTAGGGCTGGGGGCCGCGGGGGGCGGAGGGTGGCGTCGCGGGTGCGGCGCCACGGCGGGGTGGGAGGCCCTGGCGCAGCGTGATGGTTTTCCAGTCGGGGAAGGCGGATTGAATATGGGTCAGCGCGGCGGCGTAGGAGATCGGGCGGGCGTCGGGCGAGGGCGGGGCGAAGTCGGCCGAGAGCGCCGGCGAGAGGGCGCCGGGAGGCTGCGGGGTTTCGCCGGCGGCACGGTAGACGAGGTCGCTGGCCCATTTGTAGCCGATCACGGCGCCGCTGATGGTGAGAACGATGAGGACGGGCAGGGACCAAAAGCCGGTGACGTTGTGCCAGTTCCAGTCGCGGGTCTTTCCGGAGGCGCCGCGCACGAACCAGAGGGACGGGCGGAGGGCGCGGGCATTCCATGCGCGGGGCCACCAGAGCCAGAGGCCGGAGCAGGCGAGGAAGAGGAAGGCGAGGTTGCAGGCGCCGGTGACGGCCTTGCCGAGAGGGCGTTTTTCCCCGGACCGCCCGAGGTAGCGGTGCCATTCGACGAGGGTGCGCATGAGGTCGGCGGTGCGCATGGAGGCGGGTTTGATCGTGTCGCCGGTGTAGTGGTTGACGTAATACACGCCGGCTTCGCGGCCGAAGTTGACGGCGACGGCGTCGCGAGGGTCGCGGGAGACGGTGACGCCGGAGAGTTTGGCGTTCTCGGGGGCGGCGGCGCGCGCTTTGGCGAGGAGGTCGTCGAGCGGCAGGGCGGTGGCGGACGCGGGGGCGTCGACGCGGCGGACATCGCGCTCGGCCCAGGCGACGATTTCGTGTTCGAAGGCGAGGGCGACGCCGGTGGCGGACATGACCGCGATGATGACGCCCGCGACGAGGCCGGCGGTCAGGTGGAGCCAGAAGACGACTTTGCGGACGGACATGGGTGACGGGCTAAAATAAGTGCCGCCTGGCCGGGGAGCCAGGCGGCGATGCTAGTGCCGGCCGTCGAGCACGGACGGCGGCCTGGTCAGAACCGGGCGGTGACGCCGAGGCGGAACGCGAGCGGTGAACCGGGGCTGATGTTGTTGTTGTTATGGGCGCTCGCGTAGTAGTCCTTCTCGAAAATATTTTCGATATTGAGCTGGGCGCGGAGGTGATCGTTGAAGCGATAGAACAGGGCGGCGTCGAAGCGCACGAAGCTCGGCAGCGTCGTGGCGGGAATGGGGGTGGCGGTGGGGAGAGCGGCGAAGATTTCGTCGCGGTAGATGACACCGAGGCCCACGCCCCACGTGGAGTTGAAGTCGTAGCGGTTCCAGAGCGAGAAGGTGTTGCGAGGAAGCTGTTGAATGCGGGTGCCGGCGGGGGTCGTGCCGCTGTCGGTGCGGGTCTCGCCGTTCTGATGGGCGTAGCCGCCGGTGATGCTCCACTCATCGGTGATGCGGCCGGAGGCGCCGAGTTCGATGCCTTTGACGCGCTGGCCATCGACGAGGATGAGGGTGGTGGGATCGATGGGATTGGTGATCGCCTGGTTGGAGCGGTCGAGCTGGTAGGCGGCGGCGGTCAACGAAAGGCGGGGGTTCACATCCCACTTGGCGCCGATCTCGAAATTTTCGAACTCCTCGGGGTCGAGGGCGGCATTGGTGGCGGAAAGGGAGGCGAGCTGTTCTCCGGCGCGGGGGACGTAGGAGAGGGTGTAGCTGGCGTAGAGAGCGAGATTCTCAACTGGCTTGTAGATGAGGCCCACGCGCGGGGACAGGAGGTCGTCGTTGGATTTGAGATCGGTGCTGATGAGGCGTCGGTCGTCGAAATCCACTTCGAAATGATCATAGCGCAGACCGGCGATCAACTGGAGCTTCGGCAGGAGTTGGATCTGGTCCTGGATATAGACGGCGATATTTTCGGCGACGCTGTAGTTGTTGGCGTCGGTGGTGCTGGCGTTGAAGAAGAGCGGACCGGTGTAGCGGGGATTGCTGACGGGGACGCTGCCCAGCGAGGTGATGCCGACGGGGGTGGACGAGCCAGTGAGGCGCAGATTGTCGGTTTCCTGGCGGCCGAGTTCGACGCCGGTGAGAAGCTTGTGCTCGATGGGGCCGGTGTCGAAATCGAAGACGACATCGGTTTGGTTGAGGATGTTTTCGCGGTCGGTGGCGTTATTGTAGGCGCCAATGGCCACGGTGCCGGCGGTGACGGCGCCGTTGGCGAACACGTTTTGATAGAACTTGTCGTAGGAGGCGTAGCGGGTGGCGTTGCGCAGCGTGGTGCCGTTGACAAACTTGTGATCGAGCGAGGCGGTCACGGCGCGCATGTAGGAATGGGTGGGGCTGCGGTCGGGATCGCCGAAGAAGGTGGATTCGTCGGTCTCGAGCGGTTCGCCCTGGAAGGAGGGGATGCCGCGGTCGGCGACGCGCTCGTCGTTGAAGTATTCGAAGCCGATGCGGAGGGTGGTCTGTTCGGAGAGCGCCCAGCCGAGGGTGGGATTGATGCCTTGGCGGCGGAGGTCGACGTCGTCGCGGAAGCTGTCGGACTCCTCGTAAAGGGCGGTGAGGCGGAGAGCGACCGTGGTGCTCAAGGACTGGTTGAAGTCGATGGTGGAACGGTATTGGTCCCACGAGCCGGCAAGGGCGGAGACTTCGTAGAAGGACTTGCCGTCGAGCACGGCCTGCTTGGTGACGCGGTTGATGACGCCGCCGGGGCCGCCACGGCCAAAGATCATGCCGTTGGGGCCCTTCAACGCCTCCAGGCGTTCGATGTTGTAGAAATCGCGGTAGTATTGGACGTCGTCGCGGAGGCCATCGACGAAGTAGTCGCCGGTGGAGCTGTTGCCGCGGAGAACGACGGTGTCGCGGTTGCCTTCGCCTTGGGCGGTGCCCACGCCGGGGACGTAGCGAACGGCATCGCCGATGCTCGTGGTGGCGGTGTCGTCGAGGAGGGATTCGGTGAGGACGCTGATGGACTGCGGCGTGTCGATGAGGGCGGTGTCCGTCCGGGTGCCGATGGTGGCACGTTTGACCTGGTAGGGTTCACTTTGCGTGCCTTTGACCTCCACCGGGTCGAGGACGACCGACTGGTCGCCGGGCTGCGCGGTGGATTGCGCGAAGCCTGCCGAGTGCAGACTGAGGAATGTGCCGAGCAGTGCGATGCCGGCGGAGAGGGATTTGTGGTGCATGGTGTGAAGTGAGGGTGCCCGAACTCGACGGAGTTGAAGGCGGGAGGATGGCAGCGTTCTAGGTGAGACTCTATCTCAGAAGGGGCAAGGGTAAATTAATACTGGGTCTCAATTTCAGCAAAAAGGGGGACAAATGGGTGAGGATGAGCCTTGCGAAGGGGGCGGGAGCGGGGCACTGACGGGGTTTTTATGAGTGAACCGCAGACCCAAGGTTTCGAGAAGGTGCAGCAGGACGCGCAGGCGGCGGTGCGTCTGGCCGAGGATGCATGGAAGTCCCAGGCGCCGGCCCGGTTGCTGGCGGCGTTGCAGGAATGCGACCGGGTGCTGCAGGCGTTGCCGGCGGAGCTGACCGTCGAGGGCACCGGGGCGCCGGATCCGGCGGATGCGCTGGCGAAGGAACGGGCGTTATTGTGGCTTTGGCGGGGGCGTTTTTTGGTGATGGCGGACAAGACCGAGGTCGTGGTGCAGGGATTGCACAGCCTCGACCAGGCGATCGCACGGTTGCGTCCGGCGGGAGCGCGTGACGGGGCGGAGGAGGCGCTGGCGATTGCGTGGATGAATCGTGGAAGCGGGCTGTTCCGGCTGGAGTCGCGGGATGCGCTGGCCGAGGCCGTGCGCAGTTACGACCAGGCGATCGAGCTTCTGGAGCGCGCTCCGGAGCGCATGTGCAACGCGCTCGGTGCTTCGTGG
Organism: Rariglobus sp.; assembly: GCA_029266495.1. GTDB lineage: Bacteria > Verrucomicrobiota > Verrucomicrobiia > Opitutales > Opitutaceae > Rariglobus. The sequence goes on from JAQSWS010000020.1 coordinate 39,795, forward strand.
ATGAACCGGGGCGTGGGCCTGATGAATCTCGACCACGTGAAGGATACCAAGGACGCGACGGCGGCCCGGCTGGCGGACGCGGCCAAGTCGCTCGAACGGGCGATTTCCGTGCTGGAGCCCGTCGCGTCCACGCAACCGGCGGCGCGGCATAACCTCGCGTCAACGTGGTCGAATCTCGGGATGTTGCGCACCCGTCTGGAGGATCCGGCTGGTGCGATGGCGGCGCACCGGAACGCGGTGGATTTGTTTCGTCCGCTCGTGGCGGCGGCGGGGGACGCGGGCGAGACTTTTGAACTGGCGGCGCGGTTGTTCAATCTTGGGCAGGCGTGCGGCGCGGCGGGCGATACCGCGGCGGCGCTGGCGGCGGGGCGCGAGGCGCTGGCGCTCGCCGGCTCCGTGAAGACGGGGGATCCGCAGGCGGTCGAGCTCATGCTGCGCACGCGTCACGCGTTGTGCGTGGTGCTGGGGGGGCTGCTGGCGGCGGGGCGGACGAAGACGGCGGATCCGGAGCGGGCCGCGCGCCTGGCAGAGGCGGGCGACCTGGTGGAGGACGGCCTGGCGGATTTGCGCGCGCGCGGCCAGGTGTCCGCGGGCGTGGCGGCGGCGGGCACGCGGCTGTATGAATTCGGCGCGTGGCTTTATCGCACGCAGCAGCCCCAGTTTCTCGGCGAGTTTTTGCTGGAGCATCTGGGTGAGGACAAGGCGAGGGCGGGAATCGCGGCGGCGGCGGTGCAGGCGGCGCGGCAGGCGTTTGTGCAGCGTAGTTTCACGGACACTACACACGGCGATATGGAGCGCGTGCTCGACATCCTGCAGGAGCTGGGCGCGGTGGAGGCACGGGTGAAGGCGCTGGGGACGTGAGTGTCACGGTTTGATTCTTTTTAATCCACCATGCTGCCACCGCTGAATACGAAGCCGCCGGTGACGGTGCTTTGCGGGTTTTTGGGCGCGGGGAAGACCACGCTGCTCAACCATCTTTTGCGCCAGGCGGAGGGACGCCGCTGGGCGGCGGTGGTCAATGATGTGGCGGCGATCAACATCGACGCGGCGGTCGTGCGCGCCGGGGCGGAGACGGCGGCGTCCCGCGATGTCGTGGAACTGGGCAATGGCTGCGTGTGCTGCTCCAGCAAGGACGAACTGGCCGAGACCGTCGCCGAGCTCGCGGCGGCGGGCCGCTACGAGCATATCCTGGTGGAGACGACGGGCGTGGCCGAGCCGCGCGGGATCGCGAATTTGTTTACGCGGAAAAATCCGTTCGGGCGCACGCTGGGGGATTTCGCGACGTTGTCGGCGCTGGTGACCGTGATCGACGCGGCTTGTTTTTCGGCGGAGGCCGAAAAACAAAAAATCATGGATCCCCGGCGGCTGAATCCCAAAACCGGAGACCGCCCGGTGTTTGAGTTGATGATGGAACAGGTGGAATGCGCGGATGTGGTGGTGATCAACCAGTGTGATCGCGCGAGCGGAACGGAGTTGGCGCGGGTTGAGGAAATCGTGCGCGGGTTGAATACGCGGGCGGAGATCATGCGCACGGAGCGCGGGCAGGTGGCGAGCGAGTGGTTGCTCGGGCGCGCGCGTTTCGACGCCGCGGAGACGTTGAAGGCGGCGCGCTGGGTGCGCGTGCTCAACGCCGCCGCGCCCGGGGTGGTTGCGCCGGTGATCAAACGGCCGGCGCACGAGGAGAAATATGGAATAACGAGCTTTGTGTATCAGGCGCGGCGTCCGTTTGCGCGGGAGCGTTTTCACGCGCTGATGGAAACGGGCGTGCCGGGGCTGCTGAGGGCGAAGGGATTTTTTTGGACGCGGGAGCAGCCGGACGAGATGGGGTTTCTGTCGGTTGCGGGCGGGGTGGTGCGCTACGACACGCTTAATTACTGGTGGGCGGCGTTGATTGAAAACGGCAAGGCGCGGCTGGAGGAGCGGCCGGAGATGATCCGCGCATTATGGGTCGAGCCGCATGGCGACCGGCGGCAGGAGCTGGTTTTCATTGGCGTGGGTTTGCAGGAGGCGGCGGTGCGGACGGCGCTGGATGCGTGCCTGGCGTGAGGCGGGGCCTTGGAACGGGAATTCCCTGAGCTCCGGCTCAGGGCCACATTTTTAAAGACAGCGATAAAAGGGGAAACCACGCGGGCGGAGGGGCGTCCAAGGTCGGGTGTCATTTGGACTCAAACATGGATTTCGGATCATGGGCGTTGCGGTGGCGGTGTTGTTGCGCGCGCAGGCGGCGGAGGATGTTCTTCCGCCGGTGCCGGATGTGCTGGTGTATAACGACGGCGATCGCGTGCAGGGGCGGCTGATCACGCGGGAGGGTGACACGCTGGTTTTCCAGTCGGTGCGTTTCGGTGAGCTCCGTGTGCCGGCGTCGGAGGCGAGCATCGTCACGGCGGGGGCCTCGGCGGGGCCGCTGCCGGCTCCCCCGGGAACCGGGGCAACGCCGGCGGCCGCGGAATCGCCCCACAGGCTTGCGCAGGCGCTCCGGGATTTTTTCGGGCCGTGGAGCGGACGGTTTGTGGTTTCGGCGCAGGTGGTGAGCGATGCGAGCGATCGCACCGATGTCATGCTGGAAGCGTCGGTTAATCGCACTTGGGCGAAGGACGAGGTCAACCTGACGGCGCGTTACGATTTCAACAAGACGGACGAGGTGAACACCACGAACATCTTTCGCACGAACGGCCTGTGGCGGCACACGTTGCCCAGGCGGTTGTTCACCGTCTACCGGCCCGCGCTGGAATGGAATCGCGGAGACGTGAGCGACGAGGTGGAGCACAACTACATTTTGATGCAGCAGGAGGTGGGTCTTGGCGTGAAGGTGGTGGACCGCGATGACTGGAAGGTGCGCACGGGTGTCGCCGAGAATTTTTTCAACAACTGGGATTTGCTCACCGATACGCAGCACGCGGCCCGCGTGGAGTCCGTGTTTTTGGAGGCCGACATCAAGTTCCCCTGGCGCATCGTCGTGACGGAGCGCGCGGTGTATTACTACTCCTTCGCGACCGGCGGGGACGGCTGGGAACACCAGTTCGAGGTTACGAAGAAACTCACCGACACGCTGAGCCTCGGGCTGCGCCACGAGGTGCGTTACAACGCGCCGGATGTGCGCACGACGGATTATTCGTTGCTGCGGCTGCTGCTGGGATTCGACTTTTAAGCGGGAGGGACGGCAGACCGGTTTGTCACTTATTAAGTGACAAACCGGTCTGAGGGGAGGGGCCCGGGCCGGACGCGCGGGGTGGCGTGGCGAGGGTTTGTTGTATCAGTATTCTGGTGACGGCGACGGCGGGGTGGGTTCGCCGGGCTCGGGAATGGAGCGGTGCTGGGCGGGCTCAGGCGAGCAGGTCGCGGAATCCGGGGTGACGCTCGATGAAAACGGCGACGTAGGAGCAGGCGGGGACGACGAGCCAGTTGCGCTGGCGGGCCTCGGCGAGGGCGGCGCGCACGAGTTGCTCGGCGAGTCCGCGTCCGCGGAGGGCGGGCGGAACGTAGGTGTGGGTGAAGATCATACGGTCGCCCTCGAGCAGGTAGTCGGCGTGCGCGAGGTGGCCGTCGATCTCGGCGACGAATCGGGAGGCGGCGATGTCATGACGGATGGTGACGGGTGGCAGCTCGGGCATGACGGGGCGTGGTTAACGGGGAAAGGCCGGGCGTCCAAAGTAACCCAATAGGTTACTTTGGGTGTGGGATCAGGCTTCGATTTTGAGCACGTAGACGACGCCTTTTTCGCTGCCGACGGCGAGGAAGCGGTCGTCGGGGGACCAGGCGAGTTTGGTGGCGGGCGCGGGCATTTTGACGGTGGCGCGGAGCGGTTGCGGGCGTTCGGGACTCCAGAGTTGGAGGACGCCATCGGCGCTGGCGGTGGCGAGCAGGCCGTGGGCGCGCTGGAAGGCGACGGCGCAGACTTTCGCGTCGTGGGGTAACATCACGGGTTCGCGGCCCTCGGGGCCGGCGCCGGTGCAATCCCAGAGGCAGGCGTCCTTGCCGCCGCCGGTGGCGAGCCAGTGCGATTCGCGGTCGAAGGAGAGTTCCTTCACCTTGCTCTCGTAGCCGCTCATGTGGAACTCGTCGTTGGCCTCCGGAAGCCAGAGGTGGACGCTTGGGTCCTGGTTGCCGGAGACGAGCCAGCGGTTGTCGGGCGACCAGACGAGGGCGTGAATGCCATTGGCGTAGGCGAATTCTTTTTGGGCGATGAAGTCATCGGCGTCCCACAGGCACACTCCGCCGAAGTAAGCGGATGCCAGGCAACCGCCGGCGGGTTGCCAGGCGATGGCGCTGATGGTTTTCGGCGCGGGTTTGAAGGCATGGAGCGTCGAGCCGTCGGGGCGCAGAAACGCGAGGTGACGGCCGGCGGCGGCGGCGAGAATGGAGGAGGAAACCTGAGGGCTGAGGCCTGAAACCTGAGTGGTGACAGGACCGGGTCGCCACGCGAGGTGCTCGATCCAGGCGCCGCCGAGTTCGGCGGAGGCGGTGTGCTGGGCGGTGGTGGCGTCCCAAAACTTGACCTTCGAGTCCTGTCCGCCGGTGGCGAGGAGTGGTTGCGACGGATGCCAGGCAAGGCAATTGGCGCCGTCGTCATGGCCGGGGAGATCGGTGCGCGCGCCGTCGGCGGCGGCGAAAAGGGAGACGGGGCCGGAGGATGCGGCGGCGGCGAGGGTGTAGGACCCGGGGCCGGCGGCCCCCGCTACGGGGGACCAGCCGAGGTCGATCACGTAGTCGTCGAGCTGCGCGGCCCAGTGCTTGGTGAGTTGCATGAGGGGGTGAAATGAGCGCGGCTTGCCGGCGTGTGCAAGGCGGGAGTCAGAACGCGGTTTTTGCGCATTTTTTCGGCGTCGGAGCGGCCTTTGAGCCGGGGTAGTTGGAACCTAGATACAAAGACGGGAGAACCTCCGTGGTTGATCGTGTTATTAAAACGTAAAAATCCATTTGGGCCTAGGGGGTTAGGGGAGATCGGGGCTTATCGATTTGCAGAAGGTTTTCCTTTCCGCCTTCAAGGGCGCGCAAGATCCAGTAGCGACCGAACTAACGATGCTTAATGTTATGAATCCTTTCAGCTTTTTACGGTTTTCTTTTTTTGGGCGGGCCTCTGCGAAGACTTCGCGTGGTGCTGTTTTCGTGCTGGCAGGTCTGGCCGGGTTGCAGTGCGACCACGTGTCCGCGCAGCCCGTTGTCAGCACCGGGGACGTCATTCCGGGGCCGGCGGTGTCGCCGACATGGAATGTCGGAGCTGACTTGAGGGTGGCTGTTTCCGGTCCCGGCACGCTCACGATCTCGAGCGGTGGACTTGTCTCCGTGGGGTCTTACCTCGAACTGGGCACTGTCATCGGTGCTTCAGGCACGCTTACTCTGGACACGGGCGGCATTCTCCAGCTCGGCGGCACCAATGGTCTGCGGAAAGGCGGCGGCACGGCGGCGTTTAATTTTTCCGGAGGCACGCTTCAGGTGACGGGCAGCGATCTCACCACGTCCGTTGCGGCCACGCTGACGAACAACTCAACGGTTGATACGAGCGGTTTCAACGCGGCGCTTACGGGTGCACTCACCGGCACGGGCGGCCTCAACAAGACCGGCGCGGGTGCGCTCACCCTTTCGGCTGCCAATACGTATGGCGGCGGCACTCATCTCAGCGAAGGCACGCTGCGCGTCGGCAGCGACACGGCGCTCGGCACGGGTGTCCTGACCATCGAGGCGGGCACAACGCTCGCCGCTGTCGTGCCCAGCTTTTTCTCATCGCGCACAATCGCCAACGATATCGTGGTGAACGGCGACTTCTCCATTTTTCCCGGAGGCACGATCGTGAACATCAGCGCCTTCTCGCTCACGGGTGACATCGATCTGACCGGCGGCGATCGCACGATCACCAACCCATCGTTGTTCAGCGCGTCTGAGTATGGGCTGGTGAACTTCGGCGGCGTGATCAGCAACGGTGGTCTCACGCTCCTGGCCGTGCCGGACAGCTACGCATTTTTCAGCATGGACGGGGCGCAGTCGAACACCTACACGGGCGACACGGTGATCGGAACGGGTGTGTCGTTGCAACTGCTCAAGACGGGCGGCGCCCTCGCGATCGCCGGCGATTTGTTCATCGAGAATGACGGTGTCGCCGTGGTGGATATCTCCGAGCAGATCGCCAACACGTCGGCCGTGACAATCACCGGCCTCGGTCGTCTGCAGGTGGGCGCGAGCATGGATGTGACCGAGACGATCGGATCGCTTTTCGGTGACGGCGAGGTGGAGCTGAACGACGACTCCGTTGGCAGCACGCTGCGCGTCGGCGCGGGTGAGTTCAGCGGGACGATCACCGTCGGCATGGCGGGCGGAACCGCGTTGGAAAAGATCGGTGGCGGCACCCTCGTGCTCACCGGGGCGAACACTTACCTCGGCAACACGGTCATCAGTGGCGGCGTGTTGCAGATCGGCGATGGCGGCATAACCGGCACCTTGGGCGCGGGCGACGTGACCAACAACGCTTCGCTGGTCTTCGATCGCGGTGACGCCCTCACGGTTGCCAGCCTCATCTCGGGCACGGGCGGCGTGACCCAGCAGGGCGCGGGCGCACTGACCCTGACGCGCGCCAATACCTACAGCGGCGGCACCACGCTGGCCGAAGGCACGCTGCGCGTCGGGCACGACTCCGCGCTCGGCACGGGTGCGTTGACCATCGGGGCGGGCACGACGCTGGCGACGGACGGCAGTCCGCGCACGATCGCCAATGACCTGGTGGTGAACGGCGATTTTTCGATTTTCCCCGAAGGCACGATGATCGGCTTCAGTGCGTTTTCGCTCACGGGCGATGTCGATCTTACCGGTGGCACGCGCACGATCACCAATCCGTCCGACTTCGGCGCCGGAGAAGATGGTGTGGTGGACCTGGGTGGCGTGATCAGCAACGGCGGTCTCACCCTCAAGGCCCTGACCGGCGGCAACGCGTTTTTCAAGATGAGCGGTTCACAGTCCAACACCTACACGGGCGACACGGTGGTGGACACGGGCGTGTCGCTGGAACTCGCGCGCAACGCCCAGACCTCCATCGCCGGCGATCTGTTTATCAACGACGGCGCCGTGGTGAAAACGGCTTGGTCCACCCAGATCGCGGAGACCTCCAGTGTCACGATCGCCGGCACCGGTCGGCTCGAGATCGGCACGACCGAGGGGCGTTTTGAATCCATCGAGGGGCTCTTCGGCGACGGCGAGGTGGCGCTCTTCGCAGATGCGCTTGCCGGCGGCGGACTGGACGTGCGTTCGGGTGTGTTCAGCGGTGAAATCACCGGGGGCGCGCCGGATGAGTTCTCGGTCGTGAAGGAAGGTGCCGGTTTGCTGGTGCTGTCGGGCGCGAACACGTTTCTCGGAAATACGCTCGTCAACGGGGGCACCTTGCAACTCGGCGACGGCGGCACGACGGGCTCGCTCGCGGGGGCGATCGAGCTCCGCAACGGCTCGTCGCTCGTGTTCGACCGCAGCGACGCGTTCACGGTGGCGAACGTCATCAGCGGCAACGGCACGATGACCAAGAACGGCTCGGGCATACTCACGCTCGAGGGCAATAACACCTACAGCGGCGGCACCACCGTCAACGAAGGCCTGGTCGTTTTTGCGGATGGCAACAACTTCGGCAGCGGCGACATCACGCTCGACGGCGGCGGTCTGCGCTGGGCCACGGGCAACACGCTCGATATCTCCGACCGGCTCAACCCGCTCGGCGCGGGCGGCGGTATCTTCGACACGAACGGCAACGATGTCACCTTCGCCAGCGTGATCTCGGGCGCAGGCCAGCTGACCAAGGACGGGGCCGGCGCGCTTACCCTGACGGGCGTCAATACCTACACGGGCGGCACACTCGTGCTTGGCGGCGAGTTGGTGGTGACGCTTGACGGCCTGCCCGGCGATGTCGAGGTGGGCTCGGGCGCGTTTATCGTGTTCGACCAGAATCCGGACGGCACCTTTACCGGCCTCGTCAGCGGTGCGGGCGGCGTGCGCTACAACGGTGAAGGCACCATCACCCTCGCCGCGGTGCAGACCTACACCGGCGAGACCGAGGTCAACGCCGGCGCGCTCCTGGCCACAGCCGCGATCCTTGAGGACCGCGACATATCGCTCTCCGCCGGCGCGGGCCTGATCCTGAATCAAACCGACACCGGCATCTACGCCGGCGAACTCAGCGGCGCGGGCGGCTTCTTGAAGCTCGGCTCGGGCACCCTCGAAATCACCGGCGCGAACACCTACAGCGGCCCCACGCTCGTCAACGCGGGCGGACTGCTCGTCAACGGCAGCCTTGGCGACACCACCGTCACCGTCGGCAGCGGCGCGTTTCTCGGCGGTTCGGGCACCATTGCCGGCGACGTCGTCATTCAGAGCGGCGGTTTCCTCCGCCCGGGCAACAGCCCCGGCATTCTCACGGTCGGTTCGCTGCTCTTGAATGCGGGCTCGTTCACGGAGATGGAGATCAACGGCCCGGGCGTGGCGGGAACGGACTACGACCAGATTCGCGTGACCGGCGAGGCCACGCTCGGCGGCACATTGGAAATCCTGCTCGGAGGCGGCTACGTGCCGCAGGCCGGCGATAGTTTTGTGCTCATCGACGCGGACACGATCACCGCGGGCAGTGACTTTGACGTGATCAACGGCCTGGGGAACGCGCTCGTGTTCGATACCACGATCACCGACGACTTCACTCTTTCGATCACGGTGCTGCAGACCGATCCGGAGATGGAGCCGGTCATCACCTACCTGAACGGTCTGCCCGGCAGCTCGCTTCCGGCGGCTTTCGATCTGATCGCGCCCGAGGAATACGCCGCGCTCCCCCGCGTCGCGCAAAGCAACACCCGCGCGATGTGGTCGGGCCTGCGTCAGCGCTTCGCGGAAATTCGCGGCGGCTCCACCGGCTGGTCGGTGGCGAATTTGAATCTCACCGGCCGCAGCGGGCACCTCGATCTGAGCAACGGCGTGTTGCTCGCCGCGGTCGGCGACACCGCCGATGCGATCGGCATGCGCGCCCTTGCGGCCCAGGCGCAGGCGGAGCAGGCGCAGGCGGACGAGCAGCGCGGGTTTTTCGTCTCCGGCACCGGCACCTACGGAGACAGCGAATCCGACGGCAATGCGGCCGGTTATGATTTTGCCGCGGGCGGAATCACGGCCGGCACCGATGTGCGCCTGACGCCCGATGCGGCGGTGGGCGTGATGGTCGGTTATGGTCACACCGATACGGATTACCAAGGCGCCTCCTCCACCATTGAGATGGAGACGGCGCGTGTCGGCCTTTATGGAACGTGGTCCGGTTTGAACCAGAGCTGGCTCAATGCCACGGCGGGCGGCGCGTATCACTGGTATGACTCCGACCGCGAGGCCCTGGGCGGCGACGCCGCGGGCGAGACCGAAGGCATTGAGTTCAACGCGCTGGTCGAGGCGGGGCGCGACATCCAGTCCGGTCGCTGGACGCTGACCCCGAGCGCCGCGCTGGACTATCTCTGGCTGCGCGTGGACGGCTTCGAGGAAAGCGGATCGCTGGCGCCCCTGGTGGTGAGCCGCGAATCGGCTGAGTCGTTGCGCAGCGAACTGGCACTGACGGTCGCTTATCGTATTCAAGCGGGAAATACGCTGTGGAGCCCCTATGTGCGCGCCGGCTGGCAGCACGAGTTTCTCGACACGCAGGCGGCCGTGGAGGCCCGGCTGGCATCGGGAGCGGGCGGGATGTTCTCCGTCGAAGGCACGCGACTCGAGCGCGACAGCGCGCTCCTTGGCGCGGGCATTCAGGGCCGGCTGAGCCCCGCGCTCGACGTGGGACTCGCCTACTCGGGCGAACTCAACGCCGATTATCAGACACACGGCGTGAATGCCAATGTGCGCCTGCGGTTCTAGTGCCCCCTCACTGAAGTTCTCCTTCTAATTCAGTCGGAATGTTGGCCGCAAAAAGACGCAAAAATTGCCGATCCTGCCCCTGTTGCCCTCCCGCGCGCCTATAGGCGCCTTTAACGGTGCCTACGCGCTTGGGAATTTTGTGATTCTTAGCGCCCTCTTCCAGTCGTCGGGACTCCAATCTCATTCGTCACTTATTAAGTGACAAATGAGGTTGGGTTGGAGTGGCAGGCAGCAGGCCGCGGCGTCTGCCGGTGGCGACGGCCTCCATGCGGTTGCGGGCGTTGAGCCGGACGTAAAGTTCCTCGAGGTGCCGTTTCACCGTGCCTGCGCCGACATGGATGCGTTCGGCGATCTGGGCATTGGTCAGGCCTTGCGCAACCCAGGCGAGGATTTCCCGCTGCCGGGGTGAAAGGGTGGTGGAAAACTTTTCCTCGATGAGGAGGAAATGGTCGCCATCCGGACGCGCCGACGGTGAGAGGCGCAAGCGCAGCACGCGGTCCTCGCGCTGCCACTGGAGCGGGCGCGGGGCGGAGACCTGACTTCTCCGCGCAAGGGATGTCCGTATCCATCGGCGTGCTTCTTCCGGCAGGAGCGAGGAGCCGAACCAGTCCTCAAGCAGCAGCCGCGGTCCAAGCGGGACGGGCGATCGCAGCCGTAGCGTTTTGGGATCGAGGAGCGCCCAGGCGCCGCGCTCTCCTTCTCCGCCGTGCACGGCGGTCAGCCGGTGATAGACGGAGCGCAGGTGCGGCACGAGCAGGTTCAGCGCGAGTAACTCGGTGCTGCCAAAACTGCAGGTCGAGCGACTCGTGTTGAGGGAAATGTGGCAGCCGTCACCCACGTCCAAATCGATGCCGAGCCCGTCCTCCTGGCCGATCCTGCGAAAGCCTTCCGCGTAGTGCGCGGTGCGATGCCATTGGGCGCGACTGAGCGTGTCGGAGATGCGTGTCGCCGCCGTGCGTTTGCCGTAGGAGACGTTTTCGTGAAGCGTGCGGAAGAGCACTTCCTCCACGGACGCCGGGATGGCGCCGGGTGGGTCGATCAGGTGGACGAAGGGCTGGCCGAAGAAGCCGAGCAGGTTGACCGAACAGATGTCGGCGGGAATCAATTCACGGAGGGCGGCCAGCAGTTGCCGGGAGAAATCGTCCGGCCGCTCCGTGCCATGGAGGGTGAGGAGCGCGGCGTTGAATCGCTTGAATTCTGACGAGGTGAGCGCGGCGGACACGGCGGCGAAAAAAGCAAAAAGCATGCAACGCGCGAGTCTTTTTCCGGGCCGATGTGCAAGCGGCCGCGACCCGGATGAGGAACGATGATCCACCCGCGGGGCCGGTATGTGCCGTTCGGCCAATGGCGCCCGGGCGGGCGCTTTGTTATGATGGGGAGACGATCACGTCATCATGACCTTTCCCTCCCTTGTCTTCTCCTCCGCCGCAGCTGGTTTCATCCGCAGGGCTGCTTCGATCCGACAGGTCGCCGGCTTGAGCCTGGCCGCATTGGCCGGCCTGGCGGCCTTTGGCCCGCGGGCATCGGCAACGACTTTCGTCAATTTCGCCGATCCCGGCACCCCGGTGTTGTTGACGGGGTTCTTTCAGGTGGATGGCGGGGCGACCAACTACATCACCGGAACGAATCCCGCCGAGTTGACCGATGGCGGCATCGCGAGCTTCAACGGGACGGCCTTGGGGGGGACGCCGAACTTTGGCTTCAATTTCACCCTCTATGATGACGGGATGCTGACGACCGTTCCCGAACTTATCAGCCAGGCCTCTTTTTATCTGTCCAACTATTCGGGTGCGAAGATCACGGTCGCGGCCAATGGGCTGCGGTTCGGGGTGAGCGGACTTTACGCCCTGGACGGACAGACGCTCGATGCCGTATTCAACTACACCTACATTTCGGAGGGAGCGGGCGTGGTCGCGGCCGGCTGGGTTCCGCATTACGATGCGGTCATGGGCGAGTTTTATTTCACGAATGCAGACGCCTTTGAAATTTCGAACCAGACGATTCTGATCTTCAACGGCAACTTTACCACCTCCGTGGTGCCCGAGCCCTCGACCTGTGCGTTGTTCCTGGGCGGCGCGACGATGGGTTTTGCACTGTGGCGCCGGCGCCGGGTTGGTTAGCAGAGCGGGACCGCGGTCAGGGCTTCGCACGCCGGCGGCGGACGACGGCGAAGCCGAGGATCGCGAGGCCGGAGAGCACGGCGACGCTGGCGGGTTCGGGGACAGGGCTGGTGGTGGCGATGAGTTGGAAGAGATCGCCGTTTTGAACGAAGGTGTAGGTGTAACCGGCGATGACGGTGCCGAGGTCGAAGGAGGTGGCGCCGATGCTGGAGAGGTTCGCGCCGGTCGCGTCG
>JAQSWS010000105.1 GCA_029266495.1 Rariglobus sp.
CGGGTAATTCGACGATGTCCTTGACGAGGTGCCAGAGGATACGGGTTTTGCAGGTGCCGGATACGCCGTGAAGGAGCAGGCCTTTTTTGGGCTCGCGACGGAGGAGGTCACGGGCGGCGGCGAGGGCCTGATTATTGCCCTTTCCGGTGTTCCAGCCGAGGAACTCGGTGGGAATGATTCCAGCGTAACGCATCTCCTGTGCGGCCTTCTCTTCGAGTTCGAGCTTGGCCTTGCCCGCGTGAGCACAGGACGGGCAACACACGAGGGGTAGGAACGTGCCGAGGATGGCGAAGCACTTGTCGTCGTCGTTGGGTCCAAGATCGACGTTACAGTGACGGCAAATGCCTGGCTTAAAATACCCGGTGGGGTCCGCCTTCATCTTCTGGTCCACGTCGGCGAGCCAATCAGCCATTGTGACCGGGCCGGAGGCGGCGGGGTCGGCGGTTTGGATCGGGGACATGGCGGCGGAAAACGGAATCGGCTCGGCTCGCTCAACGCGGGGCCGGTGCTGGGTGGCGTCGGCCTCTCGGTCGGCGGCGGCGCATGTGGCTTCCCATGCGGGATCGTGAAGGTGATCGTCGTTCACGCTGACGTGTTCAGCGGGAGGAGTATCGGATAGTGTCATTGGATTTTGTTTGGCCGCGTTGGTCGTCGCGGGTTGGTCGCTGTCGTTTAAACGCCTAGTTTCTGTCGGTAAAAAACCCCTTGCCGTGGTCTTCGGCTGTGGGGGCTTGGCTGAACGTGTTCGGTTTGGTGATCCCAACCTTTGGCGGGAATAGGCCCTGCCACTGCTGGCGAATGGATTCGCGAATGCTGTAGATCGCAGCGTCGTGACCCCAGCCAGCCAGCTCGGTCAATTGAGCGACCTGTGACTTGGGCTTGTAGGCCGGCAACCTCCGTTCACGCCGGTATTCGATCCAGTCCGCCCATGCGGTTTTGAATTCGGGTGTTTCGAGGACTGCCGGGAAGCTCGGGACAAGCGGAAGCTCGGACGTGGCCGGTGGAACAACGGCGGCGGGAGCCGCGCCCTGTTCCCCGTTCCCTGATCCAATTCCCTGTTCCCTGATCCCTGTTCCTAGAGCGAGTGCTCGCTGAGTGCTCGACGATGGTTCGGCGAAGTCCAGCAAGGGCTTTATCTTGGAGGGAGTTCCACGGTCGATCTTCTGATGTTTCTTGAAATTGACGACATGCCCATACATCCGGCCATTTGTGCCGTTGTAGAGCGTGAGGTATTTCGCGTTCGAGAGGTCGGAGATAGCTCGCTGAACCCTCGACGAGTCATCGTCGAAGGGGAACAGCTCGCCACGAATGAGCCGGTGATCGGCGAGAAAATAACCCTCGTCATCGGCGTAGTTGAGGAGCGCGAGCGCCATCAGCCGAGCGAACTCGGGAAGGCGCGCAAGCTCCTCGTTTTTCCAGAACTCGGGTTTGACGGTGCGGATTCGCATTTAGATGGGGGTCAGTTGCTGAACCAATACGTCCATGCCGGGGCCTGCGGGTGCGCCTGCTGCCAAATCCAACGGTCAATGGAGGAGAGGGCGACGACCAGAGCCACAAAGCCGATAACGAGGAGTGCTGTTTTCAGTTTTCTCATGTCAGTTGGGGCCGTGTAGGGGCGCTGGCACGGTCGGGCACGGCGTGCCGAGTGCTGGGTTGAAGAACGCGGCCTTGTCCGTCGCGACGAACCGGCAAACCACCTCGTCGAGGCGGTCGCGGGCGCTGGCGAAGGCAAGAGACGCCTCGTTGTTGTTGTCGGCGGCGGCGAGCTTGGCGCAGTTGCCCAGCTCCGTGCTGAGTGCGCCGAGTCCGTTGAGTAGCGGAACGGATTCACTCATGCCGCCCTCCCTTCCGGGGTCTCGTTCCACTCGCGACCGTCGAGGAGCCGACCGGCGGCGACCTTACCCACGCGGAAGGTCAAACGGCCATCAGGCGTCTCCGCAAAAGCAACACCGTCCTCATAGGCGTGCGCTCCTCCGGCGTAATGCAATTTCAGCCCTTTTTTCGCCGCCGTCCCGCCGGTGATCTTGCCGTGGTTCGGCAGGAATTGCCCGACGGGGAGATACTCGCCCCACTGTTTGAAGAAGAACGGCACGCCAGCCTTGGCACATTGGTCACGGAGTGATCGCGCCCAGTCCGGGTGCATCGGACGAGCGCCGGGGCCGGACTCGCCACCGACAATCACCCAATGGAGCATGCCCTTCACCGGACGGTGCCAACGAAGCATACGCTCGCCGGGGAGATTGGCGTGAAGCTGCATATCCACGGCGGACAACAACGGCTCCATGCTGAGGAACCGATACAACGCCGGGATTAAGCACAGGTGGGCGATGCGTTCGTCGTAACGAGCTTGATCCTCAGCGGTGGTTCCGATCCACACGTTTAACGGTGGATTGCCCAACATCCATTCCCCAACCCACCTGTAGAGGTCCATCAGGTGAGCACGCGTCGTGCAATAATGCTTCACCTCGCCCATCCGCACCGACCAGTTCTCCGGTCGCTTCGAGAGCAAGAGCCAGTCGAGGTGCGGCGTCTGCCGGATGAGGTCGAGGAGTTCGGCGAGCCATTCAATCGGGACCTCGGCGTCGAGCCAGTCCGCGAGGGACGCACAGAAGACTTTCCGGCGGATGCCAGATGCCTCCGCTTCGCCGTTCCACTTCAACGGCTCGCGCCAGTAGGCGACAGACGTGTGTTTCCGGGGCTTGCCCTTCCCCCACCCTTCGGCGGTCCAGCCGCGATGGTTGTCCTGTGTCTCTGCGTAGCAGTGGAGACAACCGGGGGAGACCTTCGCGCATCCGATCCACGGGTTGAAGGTGTAGCCGGCCAACACAGTCCCGTCGGGGAGCCGCGTTGCCGTCCATTCGATTTTCGTGTCTGCTCCCATGTTACTCGGCCCCTTTCTTTCCCGACAGTTTCGCGGTGACGTTGCCCCACTGTGTCGGAGACAAGAGGATGGGCGCGGGTGCGAGGACCACGGCGACAACGAGGACCGCGAGGACGGCCAACAGGAACACGCCGCCCACAAGGGCGATGATGGCACCACCGAGGACGAGCACGCCCGCAGCGACCAAGGCCGCGACGATGGTGACGACGGTGAAGAAAATCGAACGAGTGACAGGATAGACGACGAGCCAGCGCCAGAGGAGGGAACCGATTCCCGAACGCTTGGTGGAAACAGGAATTTCAGATACAGGGATGGAAGCAGCAGAAGCAGTCATTGGTATGGTGTATTTGGTTTTTGGTTACTCTATCGTTTAAACGCCTCGAATTCCCATCCGCCCCCTTTGGTCCGGGTGACGGCGGTGAACTGGAGGAAAGGGAATTGCCGGGCCGCGACTTTGATTTTCACGCGGGCGTCGTCTCGCCAGAATCCTTTGGTCTCGAAGGCGACGAACTCGCCGCCGTGCCCAACACAGATGAAGTCGGGCGTGTAGCGGGTGTCGTCGGCGAGCTTGAGGGTGAAGGTCTGGACGCCGATGTAGGCCCAACGTTTTTCGCCGCGCAGGAATGCCAGGAATGCAGCCTCGGTTTTGTTCAACTTCTCCTCGTCGGTGTTGGCGAGGACGGAGACCTTCGCCAAGATCGGAGCGGGCTCTGTGGGCACGACAACAGGGGACGCCGCTGGGATTTTACCCACGACGCCGTGCCCCTTCGCGTTCAGCCGCGCCTCGATCTTGGCGAAGTCTTCCGGTTTCATCAGACGGTGTTTTTCAGGGATGCGGGTTTGAAACCCATCTCGACGGCGACTTCCGCGACCGCCTTTTCCATGGCCAGAGGCGTAATCGTTTCGCTCCCATCGGTGGCGACGAGGTGGTGAGCCGCCAAGCCGATGCCGGAGAGCACGGCGGCTTGAATGCTGGCCTTCGCCTGATGACGAGAGCCCTGTTTAAACCGGCGGGATTCGGCCTCGGCGTAGGAGCCGACGGCGACTGTTATTTGTTCTTTGAGGGTGGTGGACATGGTTGGATTTACTTGGCCTCGGCGAGTGACGGGGCGGTGGTTTTTTCGTCGATTAGGAAGTCGGCGCGTAGCGAGGTTTCGACGGCCTCGCGGGCGGCCTTGACCTTCAGTCCCTTCTTCTCGGCGACGATTTCGACGAGGTCGGTGAGCTTCACAGAGCACGCGGCAACGAATTCGTCTTGGGTGACGAGACCGTCCGCGCTGAGGATGTTGAAGGCGCGCTGTGCGTCGGTGACGGACTTGCGCGTCTGTCCCGGCTTCATCAGCCAGCCAGGAATCGCGTCTGGCTGAATGGCGAGCCACGTCTTGGCCTGCTCACGCATGGCTTCAATGACCCTTTCGGCGAGCTTTGCCAACTTGAGGGCCTCGGCCAGTTCGCTGGGGTTGAGGTTGTCCGGAAGACCGGCGACCTTGGCGACCGCAGCGATGGATTCGGGACACGCCGACGTGCCACGGGCTGGGCAATACTTGCACTGCTCATAACCGGCGATACGCGGGGCGTTCGGATCGCGGATTTTTTCGAGGATGGCGAACACCTCCTCACGTGCCTTCACCAAGTCGTCACGCGTATAGACCGCAGACGTGACCTGCATACCGCCATCGGCGCGAGGTTGGTTAATGGCGACGATGACCTCTTCAGGGCCGTGTTCGGCATCGAGCACCGCCGCCGAAAAACGGAGCTGGTGGTTGAGTTCGGCGCTCTCCACGTCACCACGTCCAAACTTGTAGTCGATGACGAGGACGCGGGCGTTAAAATCGCCGTAAAGGACTCGGTCGAACTTGCCAGAGGCGACCGGCGCGAGCTTCACCGGGTCGTGAAGGAACAGGCGTTTTTCGATATCCACCTGACGAGGCGTGATACCGTATTGCTCGATCAGCGCGGCGTCGTTGTTGAGAGCGCGGAGCAAGGTTGCCCGCTGTTCGTGGGAAAGTTTCTGGGAGAGGTCAGAATTGGCCTCAATGTCCGCACGGGACCGGAGGGCAATTTGTTCGTGGAGCATGGTGCCTTCGGCGGCATCGACGCTCGACTGATTGCGGGTGGCGGCTGGCACCAACTGTGCCGCGTTCCATGACCCCGGGCAGAGGTCGTAACGTTGGAACGCGGACGCAGAGGGCAACCCAGCACGCTCGTCCGTTGGACTGAGCTTGAGCTTAGCCATGGGGAGGCGCTGGGTGCTGTTTAGCTGGCGCGGGCGGCGATGATGTCCTTCGCGATGGTCTCCCACGCGTCGTGGATCAGGCGCAGTTTACCTACGGGCACTTCGCCGAGTTCCTCAACGTCGTTAAGGTGCTTGTTCCGGCGAGCCCACGCGGTCAGCTCCTCGTCAGTGATGCCGTCGCGGGTCCGAAGATCGGCGATGGTGGCCAACGTGACGCGAGTGGTGGCCTTTGGCGCGGGCGGCAGCACGACGGGCGACGCTTCACCCGTGGGAGCCGGCGCGGCATCGCCGGCCTTCGGTTCCTTCGTGAACACGGGCTTGCCCGCTTCCGCCGCCGCTGCCTTCGGATCGGGGAAAGCGTCGGCGGTCGTCGTTTCGTTCTCCTCGATGGCTGTGGAGAGGCCGATGAGCTGTTCGAGTTGCTCAAGTCCGATGTCCTCAACTCCCTTGGCTCCGACCGCGAAGAACACGCGCTCTTTGCTGACGCCCAATTTGGCGAAGTGGGCCAGCGCAGCCTCGCGGCGCGAAACCAACGTCTTGCCGTCGCCGACGGCGACCTTTTTGCAGGCGTCGTAAACCGGCTTGATGAGAGCCATCGGGACGACCTTGAAGATGGCATTGCGGAGGGCGATGGAACACGCGGCGTTGCCGGTGACGACAACCATGTCGTCGCTGAACCGCTGACCACCCTTCGTGGTGACGCGGCGCTTCACGTTGACGCGAATGGCGACGTTGTTCTGGAGGTCGAAGCACATGCCCTGTGCGGTGATGAACTTTCCGTCGTCGGCGACAACGTTGGCCTCGGCGCGCAGGTTGCCGTAACGAGCCAGGGCGATTTCGGCGAGACGGGCACTCGGGCCTTGGATCACCTTCGGCTTGCCGGTGGCCGGGTCGATTTCGGCTCCTTTGCGGGGAGGGAGGACGTAGTAGCAGAGGCGGGAGGTTTCCGCGTCGAGGGTCGCGTCCGACATGATGTTCCGCTTCACCTCGGCGAGGCTGCGGGGGAACCGGCGGGCGGTGGAGATTTGGATGTCCACCATGGCCCGCTCTTGAAGATCGAGCGCGGAACTGGCGGAAGCATCCATCAGTTCAAGGCCTTGGTTGGCACGCTCGTCGTCGGACTTGATTTGCGGCTGTGTATCAGTATGAGTCAGCATGATTCAGGGTGTCTAACTAGTCATTGGATCGCTCTGAGTATTTGGTTACTAGGCCCGCTTCCTTGGTCGGAGGCGGGCCGCTCTTTTTGCCCGTGCCGTGGCGAAAAACCGGCGCGGGAAATTGGTCTGGTTACTTACGGTTGCGCCGTTTCCGCGAGCCTTGATCGATGAACGCGGAGATGGACGATACCCGCTCGAATTGGTCGAGGTCGGCGGATACTTTGGAGGGGTTGAACGTCCATGTGCCCCGCACCTTCCGGCCAGAGATGGCGCGGGATTTGAGGAGGCGTTGGACGGAGGCTCGGGACCGCAGGCCTTTCGGCATGAGGGGGACGAGTTCGTTGAGGGTCACTTCCTCAACAGGCCGTTTAAACGCCGTGGGGGCGTTGGCGATCTGCTCAAGGTAAACGACGATTTGGTCTTCGAGGGTCCGGCGCTCGGCTTTGGCCAGCACCGCGATCCGATCAATCAACGACTGGGGGAGTTCAATTACCGTTGGCATTTGATGTCCCCTCCTTTCGGGCGGTGTAAAAAACCGCTTTCCGTTTTTTGGCCCGGCCCTCGTTCTTGATTTTACGCTGACAGGCCTCGTTAATCCAACCACTCACCCCCCCTTTTGAGGTTGCTGTGATGAGCCGGATTTTCTCCAGCAGGTCGGGGTCAATACTGATTGGAATTTTGGCTTTCGGCATGGGTCTCGGGGCTGGTTCTGTCGGTATCACTAGTAATACCCCGGACAAGAAAAATATCGAATTCCCCCATGCCGGTATTACCGTTCTCCTCTAAATGACCAGTGCCAACAAAGTTAAAAAACCAGTCAGTTTGAGCCCGGACGTTCATGCCGAAATGCAAGAACTCGCCGACCGAAACTATGGCGGCAATTTATCAGCGGCGATAGAAGACGCTATCCGTGACAGGCTTGAGGCATCCAAGGGACCGCTCTCCAAAATCTTCTCCTTCACCGCCGACATCCGGACCTTGCTGCGTCGGATGCAGTTAAAATACGTCTATCACGACAAAGTTTCTTTTCGCATCCCAACTATCCGAGGCACTGAACGAACGGATGGGGAAAACTAAGTCGAAAAAATGAGCGAGACACCCCCAAAGAAACGGAATCACGGGCGGGCTGCGGACAAGGCGCAAATCAGCTTGGTATTGCCTGCGACACTCCTTGTGAAATTGGACAAACTGGCGAAGAAAAAGAACCCCCGGAAGCTGAACCGGAACGAGTTCCTCGTCACCCAGCTTCAGACGTTGGTTGACCAGATTGAGGCGGGGAAGAAGGCGACAAAGAAAGAAGACCCCACCCAGTCGGAGTGATCGTCGCGTAGGCCCTGCCCTGCGACTCTGTGACGGTCCGTCGAATGTAGTGCTTGAACAGCACCTTCCGGCTGTTCCCCATGGCGCTCTCAAGGAACTTTTCGTCTTTGTGAACGGCGTAGTGGTAGGTCGCGTAGCAGTGACGCTGCACGTCAGATTCCCAGTCAGCGAGGACGCCAGCCGCCTTGCGCACCCGGTTAAAAACTCGCTTCGAGAAGAAGCAGAACGGGAGCTTTCGGCGCTTCACCTCCGCAAGGATCGCGAGCACGTTATCCTGAAGCGGAACGTTTCGGACGCCGCCCACCTTCACCATATCCGGAGGCAGCTCGATAAGCTTGTTCTCGAAGTGGACGAACTCCCAACCGTCGGTCCGCTCTCCCTTCGGGTCTTTGGGGTCCTTCGGCCTGCCCTGCCCCAGTTTCTGCGCCTCCTCCGGTCGGATGCCCGTGAAGAGGCAGACCGCGAAGTATCCGAGCATCACGCCGGCCTCTCCAGTCTCGCCGTAAACGTCGTTTGCGGCCTCGTCCACGAGCTTTTGAACCCGGTCGAGGCCGAGGATACCCGGAAGGCCTGCCCGCCATATTGGACGCTCGATTTCGTCGATTGGTGACGCCCCCTCCCACGCGTGGATTTTCTTCAGGAACTTGAAAAATCCGACGAGCCATACGCGCCGGTCGCTACGGGTCCGCGCCTCGACCGTAAAATCGTAAATCCAAGGCCGGAGACGTTCAGCATTTAGCTGCATGATGTCATCGACCCCCAGTTGCCGGATCATCTTATACATGACCGACTTCATCACTGACTTCTTTTTGACGCCCCGTTTGTCTCGGTCAGCGGCAAAGGCATCGACGGCGGCGAACGGCGTCTCGAAGGTGACGGCAGGGGCCTTGTGCTTCAGGAAGAACTCCACCGCGCCGCCAAGAGCGTCGACGCCACCGAGCTGCTCAACCCACGCCTCGATGCGGGGCATGTCGTCTTGCCGAAGTCGAGTTGATACAATCTGGACTGATTCGACTTGCGTGTGTTTGGCCAGAATCCCACGTTTAAACACTTCCGCCTCTACAAGGGTCGGAAAGTTCTTTCTCAGTTGCTTGCCCAAAACGGACCCAGTCACGCGATACGAGGTGCTACCACCGCGATTCTCGAATGGGACGATGTTGAGGGTGAGTTTTGACATGGGGGACGGTTGCTAGACCGGTTGCTAAACCGGGATAAAAGCCGCCACAAGCTGATTCAATCTGAGTCAGCCGGAATGGCAAATTCCCCCTCTGAAAAGGCATACATGGGGCAGTAGCTCAGTTGATAGAGCGCTTCGTTCGCAATGAAGAGGTCGTGGGTTTGATTCCCATCTGCTCCACCATGCATCACCCGACGGACGTCTCTGGTGAATGCCAGCGGCACGAAGGAGCCGGCTCACGACTCGACCAAGCGCGCGAAGATCATCTTGCCCGCGGACGACGGCAGGACACTCACGATTTCCACTGTCACCAAATGCCCGATGTGACCGCGCCCGCCATTGACGACCACCAGCGAGCCCTCGTCGAGGTAACCGATCGCCTGCCCCTCTTCCTTCCCCGGCTTTACCAGTTCAACTTCCAGCATCTCCCCCGCAACCAGCTCGGGACGGAGCGCCTTGCCAAGGCTGTTGAGATTCAGCCAGACCACGCCGTGGAACTCCGCCAGCTTGGCCAGATTATAGTTGGTCGTAAGCAGCTTCGCCCGCATCGACTGGGCCAAAAACACGAGCTTGGCGTCGATGTCCGCGCGCTTGCTGACATCGCTCTCATGGATGCGCAGGTCGAGCGCCTGGTTCTTTCTCAATTCCCCCAGTGTGTCCAAACCACGACGACCACGCGCCTGCAGGTGCGGATCATGCGAGTCGGCGATTGAGTGCAATTCATTCAGCACAAACCGCGGGATCACCAGCCCCGTGCCGAGGAAGCCCGTCCGGCTGATCCGGGCGATGCGGCCGTCGATGAGCGCGCTCGTATCGACGACCACCAGCGGCACATCGACATCGTGCGGCACAAAACGCACGTAAGGAATCACCAGGTTGAATTCATCCTTCCCCCGCAGTGCGATCACTGTCGCCAGGTAGGTGCAGACCACAAAAAGCGTCAGTCTCACCAAAAAAATAATCTGCGGATCCCCCTGCTCCAGCAGCGGGGAATTGTTGATCATATAGGAGATCACCGTGCCCATCGCCAAACCGAAGGTGATCGCCGAAAGCCCGCGCAGGGAAAACCCCTTCAGCATGATGTCGACCAGCACCACCAAGCTCCCGATCGCCAGACCGATGAAAACGGCCAATGCCCGGTGCGCATCCCAATCGCGCACGGCATAACACACCAGCCAGCCCGCGGCTGCGCACAGCATGATGAAAACCAGCCGGATGGGAAAAAGCGTCTTGTTCATGGCGGGCGCTGATCAGAACGAAGCCGGCCGACCCTGGGCGCGCGAACTCCCCCGCACTCCGGCGCGGATCAAAAAAATCCTCGGTGCACCGCGGGGTTTTATCTTTTCAACATTACTCGGCTCCATGTAGTTGCACTGCATCTTTTGACCGCACGCATGACAACCCAATACTGGTTGGTGAAATCCGAGCCCGAGGCCTATGCGTGGAGCGATCTCCTCCGCGACAAACGCACCGACTGGACCGGTGTCCGCAACTATCAGGCCCGCAATCATCTCAAGGCCATGCAACCGGGTGACCTCGTGTTTTTTTATGCCAGCGTCACGACCAAGGCCATTCAGGGGCTCGCCGAGGTCTCGCGTGCCTGGTTTCCGGACACCACCGCGGACGAGGAGGGCTGGGCCGCCGTGGAACTCAAGCCTGTGCGCACGCTGCCCAAACCCGTGACCCTCGAGCAAATCAAGGCCGAACCCGCCCTCGAAAACACCGCGTTCCTTCGGCAGGGCCGTCTGTCCGTGATGCCACTGACCGCGGCCGAGTTCAAAAAAATCTCCAAGCTGGGCGGCCTGTGACCGGCCCGCGGCCCTGGGTGTAACCCAAGGATCCGCCGCGGCCGGCGACCGCATGACGTGCGTCACATTTCCACCAGGATGCGCAGGCCCACATGCCGCGCACGGTCGCTTTTCAATCGGGACTCCACCGGAACTTTCACCAGGGCGCCGGGATCGTCCAGATAACTGCCGCCAAAAACCGGGGCGTTGTCCGCGTCCGCCGCAGCATCGGCCCATTCGGCCAGATTGCCCAGCAAGTCACCGAAGCCCGCCGTATTCGTTTTTTGGCGACCAACGTCATGGCTGCGTCCCTCGCTGTTGATACTGCTCCAGGCCTCGACGCCGCCGTCGCCGCCGAGCGCGACACGAAATTCATCCGGCGTGGGAAGCCGCACGGTGGCCCCGAGCAGCCACGACAACCGCGTGCAGAATTCCTGCGCGTCGTTCCAGCTCACCGAATCGACCGGCAGCGTCCGTCCGGGATTCCGGCTCGGATTGGTATTCATCACGAGCACATAGAGCGACTGGGGCACCTCCGTCTTTAACAACAACCGTTCCGCCACGCCCGGCAGGGGCAGAAGCCGGTCGTAAACCTCATCCTGCAACGCCCTCAGATCGGCTCTCCGCAACGCGAGATATGCGAACTTGATCCGAAGCGCGCCATCCAGGCGCCGGCTCTTGGGAAATTCCCTGAACAACTTCTCCACAAGCTGACCGGCCTCCTCCAGCTTTTGCTCCGCCGCCACGATCTGGCGCTTGCGCAGGTGCGCACCGATCGCGCGGTCCAGTTCCTCCAGGGAATCGGCGATGCCCGTCGAAAGCGCGGTCTGGCGCTTGATCTCCAGACCCTCGATGCGTTGCGAGGAAACGAACCGGCTCCGCGGGTAATTCTGGTTCACTTGCAACTGCAGGGTTTCCGCCTCGTTGAACAACGCCGCCGCTTCGGCGGAGCGCCGGCGGATCACCATCTCGTCGCCCGCCTTTTCCTTGATTTCGATTTCCTGGGCGATCCCCGCGGCGTTGAGCGATTCGATCTCCGCACTGAGCCGGTCCGCCCCCGCGAGGTCCGCGTAACGCGTGCGACCATACTCTCGATTGATGCGCGCCTGGGCATCGCGCGCCGCGGTGTAGGCCGTCAATGCATCAGCCCAGCGCTCCTCGGCGGCAGCCTTGCGGGCGGTCAGCACCGCGGCTTCCATTTCCTTGCGCAAGGGCGCGGCTTGAACCGCATCCACCGCCTGCGACAGCGAGGTCTCCCGCACATAGTTTTTGTAGCGCGAGCTGGCCGAACTCCGGTTGATCTCGCGTTGCAACAGCAGCGCCTCGCGCAATTTTTCGCCGGCCTCGTCCACCTTGCCGGCATCCAAAAGCTCCTCGCCATCTTTCTCCAGGCGATCCACCAGGATCACTTTTCCCCGTGCCCGCACGCTGTCGAGTTCGGTCTCCAGCCGCACCAGCCGCGTGGATTGATCCAGCCCCGCCCTCGAAAAGGTGCGCAGCAACTCCTTTTGCTTTTCGACCGCCTTGGTCAACGCCTCGGTCGATTCGGCCGTGACCAGCTGGGCGTCGGCCGCCAGACGGTATTGTTTTTCGAGTTCGCTGATCTCCTCGGACAGCCGCGCGACGGCCGGATCGTCGGGCGCGGTGACCACGCTGGAGGAATCACTCACTCGCTTGGGACCGACCGTCGCGAGAAAATAATAAAGCGAACCGAGCGCCGCGAGGCCGAGGCCGCAAAAAAGCCAGATCCGCACTGCACGAAAGAAAGCCGCGATATGATGTTTGGTCCGGGAAACCGGCATAGGTAAAGGGTAAGGGAGCGAGCAAAGTCCCGCGCATAAAAAATGCAACGTGTTCTCCTCCCGAATTGCGATAAACTCGACATCCTCCAGCCATTGGCGTTTTCACAGGTGCGTGTTGGAAAATCTCGTCATCCTCGCCCCGGGACTGCTCGGCGGCTCCGTCGCCCGCGCCGCCCATGCACGCGGACTCGCCCGTCGCATCACCGTCTGGGCGCGCCGCCCCGCCTCCCGCCTTCAATTGCGCGACCAACCCTGGGTCCAGCAGGTCGCCGACACGCCGGAAGACGCCGTGCGCACCGCTTCGCTCGTGGTGCTCGCCGCCCCGGTCGATAAAATCATCGAGCTCGCCCGCCAGATCGCCCCCCACCTGCCCCCCGGCGCACTCGTCACCGACGTCGGCAGCGTCAAAGGAGATCTCTGCCGCGCCGGCGGCGCCGCCCTCGCCCCGCACGCCCGTTTCATCGGCGCACACCCCATGGCCGGCAGCGAAAAAACCGGCTGGGAAAACGCCACCGACACTCTTTTTGAAAAACGCGTGTGCTTCGTCACCCCGCTCGCCGACGCTGACGAGCAGGCTGTCGCCGCAGTCGCCCGTTTCTGGCACGATCTCGGAGCCGAGGTGACCACCGTCACCCCGGACCAGCACGACGAAATCACCGCCCATATCAGCCACGTGCCGCAGGCTCTCGCCACGAGCCTCGCCACCTTCCTCGCCATGAAAAACCCGCAATGGCGCAATCTCTCCGGCAACGGCCTGCGCGACACCACCCGCATCGCCGCCAGCGACGCCACGATGTGGATCGAGATTTTCCAGCAAAACCGCGACGAGGTCCTTCGGGCGCTCTCCGCATTTCAAGATGAACTGCAGGGATTCCAGACCGCCCTTTCCAACCGCGACTGGCCGGAAGTCCGCGCCCGCCTCGAACGCGGCAAAGCCTGGCGCGACGGTTTCAGGCCGTAAGACGGTTTGTTGGTCCGGGGGTCGATTCCCGTTCTGGACTCTCGGCCCTGGGCTCTCAACTCTCAGCTACTTCCTATGTCGCCGCAGCTCCCCGCCGTCCTTCCGATCCAGCCCTTCACGCGCCCCGTGCGCGGCGAAGTCACGCTGCCCGGCTCGAAAAGCCTCACCAACCGCGCCCTCCTTCTCGCCGCGCTGTGCACCGGCAAGGTCACCCTGACCGGCGCCCTCTTCAGCGAAGACACCCACTTGATGATCGAGGCCCTCAAGGCCCTTGGGTTTTCCGTGATTCCTGACGCCAAGGCAGGCACGATTGAAGTCTCGGGGCAGGCCGGCGGCTTCAAAAACGACCGGCCCGTGGAACTCTTCGTCGGCCTGGCCGGCACCGCCGCCCGTTTCCTCACCGCCCTCTGCGCCGCCGCTCCACGCGGGATCTATCGCATCGACGGCATCCCGCAGATGCGCAAACGGCCGATGAAGGGCCTGATCGATGCCCTCCGCACCCTCGGCGCCGACATCCGCTGCACGGGCACAGAGGGATTTTTCCCCGTGGAAATTCATGCCGGAGGCCTGCGTGGCGGCGAAGTCGCCATCGACGCCAGCGAAAGCAGCCAGATGCTCTCTGCCTTGCTGATGGTTTCGCCTTTAGCACCGAAACCATTGGAAATTTCTTTGATCGGCCATGTGCGCCAGCCATTTGTGCAGATGACCAAAATGCAAATGGGCGAATTCGGACTAGGCAGCTCTAGCCCCAGCCATAACCATAGCATTATATACGCACCAGCTGGTTCATATAATTATTCAGGAAACTATTCGATCGAACCTGACGCTACTGCTGCCAGTTACTTTTTCACACTTCCGCTGGTAACATCAGGCACATTATATATCCCCAAATTGAAAGGCCCTGGCTTCGGTTTGCAGGGGGATACTCGATTTATCGAAGTGATGAAAAGAGTTGGGCTGGAGACGAGCCAACGAAAAGAGGCTCCGGATCCATATTTTGGATCGATCACAGTCCACGGTTTAAATGTGGCCTATTTCAAACCCGCTCCCCGCATCGGCGTAGATCAAAATTTTTCCGAATTCTCCGACACCTTCCTCACCCTCGCGGCAATTTCCCCGCTGCTCACCGGCAAAACCACGATCACCGGCATCGCCCACTCGCGAAAGCAGGAGACCGATCGTGTCGCCGGCATGGTCCGTGAACTGCGCAAACTCGGTCAGGACGTTCACGAACACGAGGACGGCGACGGTCTCACGATCAATCCGCGTCCGCTCACATCCGGTGTCGAAATCGAAACCTACGGCGACCACCGCTTCGCCATGAGCTTCGGCATTCTTGGCTGCCATGATCTTCACGGCAACGGACGCCCCTGGCTCTCTATCAAAGACCCGGCCTGCTGCGCGAAAACTTTCCCGCACTTCTTCGAATTGCTCGAAAGCCTGCGCCAACACTCCCTCTCCTCCTGATGTCCTCTTTTCTCATTGTCGCCATCGACGGCGGCGCCGCCTCCGGCAAATCGTCCACCTCCCGCGCCCTCAGCGAGCGGTTCAACTTTCTCCACGTTGACACCGGCTCCTACTACCGCGCCATCACCGCCGAATTACTCCGCCGCAGCCTGCGCGTCGATCAAATCGACGCGGTGAAAGCCGCCATCCCTTCGCTCCACTTTGGAACGCAGGTGGACGGACGCGCCGCCCGCATGGAAATCGGCGGACGCGTGGTGCCCGAGGCCGAGATCCGGGGCCCCGAGGTCACCGCCGCCGTCTCGCATTTCGCCGCCATTCCCGAGGTGCGCGCCGCCCTCCTCGCCTACCAGCGCGGCCAGGCCGATGTTGCCCGCACCCACGGTTTTCGCGGCCTCGTGATGGAAGGCCGCGACATCGGCTCGATCATTTTCCCCAACGCCGACCTGCGCTTCTACCTCCATGCCGACGTCGAGGCCCGGGCCAGGCGCCGTGAGTTGGAAGGCCGGGCCGATGCCGTCGCCGAGCGAGACCGCATGGACGCCACGCGCAAGACCGCCCCGCTCGTCCTCGCCTCCGGCGCGATCGATATCGACAGCACCTACCTCAACCTTGAACAGGTCGTGGACAAGATCGCCGGCCTGATCGCCGCCAAGCTCGGCTGATTTTCCCGCCATGCAACGTCGTCACAGCCAGGGAGAGATGGATCCGCTATACGGGTTCTGCCACTACGTCATCACGGTCATTTACGACATGTGTTTTCGCGGGGATGTCGCCGGCCTGGAAAACGTCCCCAAAGAAGGTCCGTTTCTCGTGGCGTCCAATCATGCCAGCCATCTCGATCCACCCATCGTCGGCTGTCACATCGCACGACAGATGGCATTCTTCGCCCGCAAATCGCTCTGGAACGGAAAACTCGCCACTTGGTGGCTCGACGGCGTTGGCGCGATTCCCGTGGACCGCGACGGCTCCGATGTCAGCGCGATCAAGAACGTCCTGCGCACGCTTCAGGCAGGCAAGGCCCTCACTCTCTTCCCCGAGGGCACGCGGTCGCCCGACGGCACGCTCCAGCCGGCCAAGTCCGGCGTGGGCATGATCGCCTGCCGCTCGCGCGTTCCGGTGCTGCCCGCTCGTATTTTCAACTCGCACATCGCGTTCGGCCGGGACGGTCGCCTCCGCCCGGGCACCCGCGTATCCGTCGTTTACGGACGACCGTTGCAGCCCGCTGATTACGACGATCCCAAGGCGGGCAAGGAGCGCTACCAGCTCGCCTCGGAAAAAATCATGGCCGCCATCGCCGCGTTGCGCGAACCGCAACCGGTGATCGTGTGATTCAAGCGCCGGACTTTTAACGCAAAGATCGCGAAGATCGCAAAGCCCGACCGCTCTGCCCGGTCTGCTTTGCGCCCTTCGCGAGGTCTTCGCGTTCTTTGCGTTAAAACTCCGATCCGTTCCGGCTTCTCCCCCGCTCAGCACAGCCCGCTCGCCTTGCGCGCCCGACCGAGCACCTGGCTCGCCGTCGCCCGCGCCCGCCCGGCGCCGTCCTTGAGGATCGCATGCACATGATCGAGATTGGCCGCCAGCTCCGCCCGCTTCGCACGATAACCGGCGAAAAACGTCCAATAGTGCTCGAACAACGCCTTCTTCAGGTCGCCGTAACCCAGGCCCCCGGCGCGCAGGCGGTTTTCGTAATCCGCCGCCACTTCGGCGGGAGCGACGAGTTTCAATAGCTGGATCGCGAGGTTTTTCTCGGCGTCGGGCTTGGGTTCGGCCGGCGTGCGGCTGTCCATCACGACCGACATGATGAGCTTCCTCACCGCCTTCTCGTCGCCAAAGATCGGCAGACCGTTGCCGTAGCTCTTGCTCATCTTCTGGCCGTCGAGTCCAGGGACGGCCGCCGTCGCCTCGCGAATGTCGGTCTCGGGCACGACAAAGGTTTCGCCGTAGGTATGGTTAAACTTGATCGCTATGTCGCGGGTCATTTCGACGTGCTGTTTCTGGTCGCGACCCACCGGGACCACGTTGGTGTCGTAGAGCAGGATGTCGGCGGCCATGAGCACAGGGTAGGAGAAGAGGCCGAACCCGGGTGAAATGCCTTTGGCGGTCTTGTCCTTGTAGCTATGAGCGCGTTCCAACAGGCCCATCGGCGTGAGCGTGCCAAGGATCCACATGAGCTCGCACACTTCAGGCACGTCGCTCTGGCGAAAAAGAATGCTCCGCTGCGGATCGAGCCCGCAGGCAAGCCAGTCCAGGGCCGCGTCAATGGAGTTTTGACGACGCTGCGCGGCATCTGTCAGCGACGTCATCGAATGGTAGTCGGCGATGAAATACGTGCAGTCACCCCGGGCCTGCAATTCGACCGCGGGTTTGATCGCGCCGAAATAGTTGCCGATGTGGAGCTGGCCGGAAGGCTGGATGCCGGTGAGGATTCTCATGTCGAAGACCTGCAAACCTCCGGATCCCGGGCCCCGGCGTCAATATCGGGGTCGCCCCCCGCGCCGGGCAGCCGCTCGCACGATCCCGAAGTCCTCCAGCATGCTCAACAATCGTCCGTGCGCACCAGAACCAGCAGCAGGTGCCATTGCTGGATGGTGATGAGCGACGCGCTGAGCTTCACGCGCGGGTGTTCGCCGACCGCCATTTCCGCCTCGAGCTTCACGCTGGCACCTGGGTTGTCCGGAGGCAGTTCATGCAACCGGTCGAGCGCTCCCGCGGGAAAATACTGGCTGAGCCGAGAGCCTAGAATCGTCGCCCGATCCAGACCCAGGAGCCGTTCGCTTTGACGATTGGTGTCAATGATCCGCGTGGTCGCCGCATCGCATAGATAAGCGGCGTCCAT
Organism: Rariglobus sp.; assembly: GCA_029266495.1. Classification (GTDB taxonomy): domain Bacteria; phylum Verrucomicrobiota; class Verrucomicrobiia; order Opitutales; family Opitutaceae; genus Rariglobus. Next base: position 17,625 of record JAQSWS010000105.1, read on the forward strand.
CAGGTGATCGAACAGGCACCGGTATTTGAACTCGGATTGCCTCAGATGCTCCGCCGCCCGCTGCGCTTCGTCGCGCAGCGCCTTCTGCTCCAGTGCCTGCTGAATCGCCGCATCCAGCCGTCCGATACGGTCCTTGAGCAGATAATCGTCGGCCCCCCGCTTGATCATTTCCACCGCGGTCTCTTCGCCGATGGATCCCGAAAGAATGATGAACGGCACATTAATGCTCTGCTGCTTAAGCAAATCGAGCGCCTCGGGCGCATCAAACGACGGCAGGTGATAGTCGCAAAGGATGAGGTCGGGCGGGTTCGCCAGTTCCTTCAAAAATTCGGCCCGGGTCTCCACGCGCACGACCGCCAGTCGCCGGCCGCTGCGCTCCAGCGCCTTAATCGCGAGGTCCGCATCAAGCGGATTGTCCTCTACGATCAACAAACGCAGAGGCGTGGAACTGGAAACGACGGCGGACACAGATGGAAACTGTGACCCCAAAAAACCGTCCTTCGTTCCCCCCCGGGGTCAATCACGCCGCGGAAACTGCGTCACCATGCCGCGAATGCGCGCGATCGTGCCGGCCGGCAGGTAGCCGCTGAACGCCGTGGTCGGCATGACCAGCGCACGTTTGCCCAGGATCGTGCCGGGATTCAGAACCGCGTTGCACCCCACCTCGGCCTTGTCTCCCAGGATGGCGCCAAACTTCCGCAGGCCGGTCTCAAACGTGCCCGAGGGCAGCCGGACGGTGACGGGTTGCTGATCAAGGCGGAGATTGGACAGGATCACACCCGCGCCGAGGTGCGCGCCGTTGCCGAGAATCGAGTCCCCCACATAACTGAAATGCGGCACCTGCACACCGTCGAGGAGCACGCAGTTCTTGAACTCGCACGCGTTGCCCAGGACGCAGTCCTCACCGACGATGACGTTCCCGCGGATGAACGCCCCCGGGCGAATTTCGGTCTTCGCCCCGATCCAGGCGGGACCGATGATCGTGGCATAAGCGGGGAGTTTCACCGATGGATCGATCCACACCGCGCCCTCGATGTGCACTCCGGGCGGAACGACTCCGGCCACCGGCGCCGGCAAACCGGCGAGCGCCGTGCCAATCTGCTTCAACCACTCCCAAGGCGCCGTTTCGGCGCGGAAATGTGTGGTAAACAAAGCGAGCGACGGCGGCAGGTCGAAGAATTCGGCGGCGAGCATGACGGCCCAATAGAGACCAAAAACCGCCGGCTGTCACACTGTAAGGGAAAGTGGAACGGGTATTTTAGCATTGGACGAGTCCCTCAGAAGGGCGTGAAGCACCAAGCCTTGCCCGCGCGGTCCAACCTGCTTGCCTCGCCGAAAACTCCATGAACTTTTCCCAACCCCGGGCCGATGTCTTTGTCCCCTCCGGCGACGATCCGTCGGCCGCCCTCGACCGCGTCACCCATCTTTGCATCGCCGCGCACCAGGATGATATCGAGATCCTCGCCTACGATGCGATTTGCGACTGCCTCGACGATCCCCGTCACAAGGCGTTCGGCGGGGTGGTCGTGACCGACGGCGGCGGCTCGCCGCGCACCGGCGCCTACTCCTCGTTCACCGACGAGCAGATGAAAGACATCCGCCGCCAGGAGCAACGGGACGCCGCCAAACTCGGAGGTTATGCGATCCAACTCCAGCTCGCGCACCCGAGTGCGGAAGTGAAGCGTTCGCCCTCTCCCGAACTCGCCGCCGATCTCGCGACGATTTTCTCCCGCTGCACACCCGGGGTGGTTTACCTGCACAACCCCGCCGACAAGCACGACACCCATGTCGCCGTGTTCCTGCGCACACTGGAAGCGTTGCGCGCCCTGCCCGCCGGCCGCCGCCCCGCACGCGTGCTCGGCGGTGAAGTCTGGCGCGACCTCGACTGGCTCGTCGATACCGACAAGGTCGCGCTCAACAGCGGACGCCGCCCCGACCTCGCGCTCGCATTGCTCCAGGTCTTTGATTCGCAGGTGACCGGAGGCAAACGCTACGACCTCGCCACCGCCGGCCGCCGGCTGGCCCATGCGACCTTCCACACCTCGCATGCAACCGATCGCCTGCAGGGCGTCACCTGGGCGATGGATCTCACGCCTCTCATCAACGATCCCTCTCTCGATGTGACCGACTTCACGCTCGCTCACCTGAATCGCCTGCGCGCCGACGTAGCCAACCGCCTCGCTCGCTTCCGCTAGGATCGACGCATACAGCCCCCCGGACCGGCATCATTCGA
>JAQSWS010000106.1 GCA_029266495.1 Rariglobus sp.
GTGGAGCACGATCTGCTCTGAACGGGTTCATCCATGCTTCACGTTCTCAACCACCCGCTCGGCGATCACTTGGTCACGCAGCTGCGTGACCACACCACGGAGCCGTCCACGTTCCGCACCCTTTCCTATCATATCGGACTGCTCCTCGCCCTGGAGGCCACCCGCGATCTTCCGACCGGGGATCGAATCGTGAGCACCCCGATGGAACGCCACACGGGGCGCATGCTGGCCAAGACACTCGCGGTGATTCCCATTCTTCGCGCCGGACTCGGCATGGTGCAGCCCTTCACGGACCTGTTCCCCGATGTAAGCGTGGGCTATGTCGGCCTGGAGCGCGATCACACCACCGCCATCGCACGCAGCTATTATCAGAAGCTGCCGCCTCTCGCCGGCAAACGCGTGATTGTGGTCGACCCCATGCTTGCGACGGGCGGCTCCGCCCTGCTGGCGCTCAATGTGCTGCACGATGCCGGCGCGACCGAGATCAGCCTCGTGTGCATCGTGGCCGCACCCGAGGGCGTCAAAGCCGTCGAAACCGCTCATCCCCGTGTGCCGATCTTCACCGCCGCCCTCGACCGAGAACTGAGCGCCAATAAATACATTCTCCCCGGGCTCGGCGACTTTGGCGACCGACTCTACGGCACGTAAGGCAGGGCGTGGACTCCGCTCCGTGCGTCCGAACCGGCGGCGAGCGGAGTCCGCCGCCCTACCCACCGATTGCACCCGCGTCTTCAAACCGGATCACTGCCCTCGCCTGCGCACGAGACTCGGTCAGTGACACGGTAAAGCGCGCTTCCCAGTCGTTACGCTCCTCCCCATCCACCAGCACTTGGGCCACCGGCCAGGTCAGCACACCGGTCGCATCCCGCTCCTCCGTAAAATGCGTGTGCTTGGCTGAGCGGCCTTCGGGATCGAGACGAAAACGCCCGCGTGCATCAAAATAGGCCGAAAACGCCTTCTCGATTCGCCTGGCCTCGGAGGACATCAACTCGTGTTCCCCCGCTGAAACGGCTTCGCCCGTCGCCAGCCGCGAAACCGCGCTTTCCCAATCGCGCGCCATCACCTCTTGCAAAAAGCCGAAAATCGCCGTGCGCACGAGGCGCCGGAACGCCACCGCGTCACGCGTGATGTCGAAAGCCGACGGTCGCGCCGGCTTGCCCGCCAATTCTTCAGCCACGTAGTCGGGATTCCGCAACCGTTCCCATTCTTCCAACAAACTCGAATCAATGCCCCGGATAAGTTCGCGGAAATACGTTTCCATCTCCACGACCTCCTCGGTCTTGGCCTCGTCGGGCACGGTTTGAGAAAGGACCTTCCATACCTGCGAAAGATGCCTGAGCAGCAATCCCTCGCCACGCTGCAATCCATAGTCGCGCACATAATCGGCAAACGACATGTAGCGCTCATACATCTCGCGCGCGATGGACTTGGGCCGCACGTTTTCCTGGCCCACCCATGGGTGCTTCGCGGCAAAGGCGTTGAAGGTGTCGTATAAAAACTCCCTCAAGGGCTTCGGGTGTTCGATCTCGTCGAGCTTCTCCATGCGCTCCTCGTAGGGCACGCCTTCGGCTTTCAGCCGCTCGACCGCCTCGCCCTTCAATTTGCTCACCTGCTGACGCAAAATCTGATCCGTGTCCTCGACGATCGCCTCGCACAGCGTGAGCACGTCATACGGATAGTCCGCCGATGCCCGGTCCAATAATTTTACCGTGTCGAGCAGGTAGAGCGACAAGGCCTGATGCAGGGAAAAATCCTCCTGCAACGCCACGTTGACGCGCAGCTTCCGGCCCGAGGGCTCGGGTGGAATCCACTCGACGATCTTTCGCTCCAGCAACGCACGGAACAACTGAAACGCGCGCCGTCGCAGGGCTCGTTTTTTGTGCGGCGTCTCATGACAGTCGGCAATGATCTGCCGCATCACCCGGCAGCCATCTTCATCGCGGCCGAGCACGAGCAACAGCATGCCGTGAGACACGTCGAAACGTGACACCAATGGCTCCGACGGCGCGACCATCAGCTTCTCAAACGTCTTCGCATCCCAGCCCACTTCGCCCTCCGGCGCGCTGCGCCTGGCGACCTTTTTTTTCTTCGGATCCTTCGCGGCTTTTTCCTCGGCACGCTTGTTTTCGATGACGTGCTCCGGGGCCTGCACCACCACATAACCCACTGCATCAAATCCGCGCCGGCCCGCGCGCCCGGCCACCTGTCGAAAATCGCGCACGCTCAGGATGGCGGCTTTTTTGCCATCGTATTTCCAGAGCTGCGTAAAGACCACGGTGCGGATCGGCACGTTGATGCCCACGCCAAGCGTGTCCGTTCCGCAGATCAGCTTGAGCAACCCCTTCTGCGCGAGTTGCTCCACGAGGATGCGATACTTCGGCAACAGACCCGCATGGTGCACCCCGACTCCATGGCGCAACCAGCGCTTCACTTCCTTGCCGTAGGGACTGGTGAACCGCACGCCTTCCAGCTCTTTCGCGAGCGCAGCCTTCTCGTCCTTCGAGCATACGTTGAGGCTCATGAGACTCTGCGCCGCCTCCGAGGCCGCACGTTGCGTGAAATGCACAAGGTAGATTGGCGCGCGCTTGTCCTCCAGCAACGCCGCCAGCCGCTCGGTCAGGGGTGTCTCGGAATACTCGAACTCCAATGGCACGGGCCGCCGGTCGCTGCGCACCGTCACGGTCGGAGCATGGGTGATGCGCGTGAGCTCTTTCTCAAAAAAATCCGTCGAACCCAGTGTCGCCGACATCAACAGAAAGCGCGTCCACGGCATCGTCAGCAGCGGCGTCTGCCAGGCATAACCGCGTTCGGCATCGGAGTAATAATGAAACTCGTCCATCACCACCGCCTTGATCGCGGCGGCCCGAGGGCCGCCGGCGAGGGCGAGGTTCGCGAGGATCTCCGCCGTGCAACACAGGACAGGCGCATGGGGATTCACGCTGGCATCACCCGTCATCATGCCGACGTGCTCCGGACCGAACTCACGGCAGAGTGACAGGAATTTTTCGTTCACCAGCGCCTTGATCGGGCAGGTATAAACGGAGCGTTCACCCGCGCACAGCGCCTTGAAGCTGAAGGCGGAGGCGACGAGGGATTTGCCCGAACCGGTCGGGGTGTTGAGGATCACATTGCGTCCGGCAAAAAGCTCCAGGATCGCTTCCTCCTGCTCGGCGTAGAGTTCCAGACCGCGCTCCTTGGTCGCAGCCAGAAAACGGTCCAGCACGGCGTCCGCATCCGGGTTTCCGGTTAATGGAGCGAGCGGCGCAAGGACGGCGGGCGTGGACGGCATCCGTTAACAAGGGAGACACTTGCCGCGTGAGACAAGTGCGGGCGAGAAGACGTGGCGACCTGCCGCATTTCTCCACGTCACTCCACGGACCGTCCGCCCTCGGACAATCTGAACTCATAGGTGCCGGTGCCGGTCACGTCGGATGCGAGCAGACGCATCACATCAGCTTGGGACAGGGGAAGGATTTCCTCATGCGCTTCGCGGCCGTCCATATCGCTGCGCTCCGGATAGCTCAGGACGATTTCCGCCTGCAGGAGGCCTTGGTTGGCCGGAAGATCGTGCACCCGCACGGTGCCCCGCAGGCCGACGCTGTTCGGATCGTCAGGGCGGGCGGGCTTTACCAGGACGTTGCAACCATCCAGCTTTCGGAGTCTTTCGAAATCGATGTCCATAAGGCACAGGGGGCTTCGACGGTTGGTAGGCTGCCAAGGGAGGCAGTTCCCCTCAAAGCGCGTCTTCCGCATTGATTGCGGCGGAACCGGGCGTTAATCCCTTTGGTTCTTATGGGACGTCAATGGCTTCACGCGAAACGCGCGATCGTTAACAACAAGAAAGGCCAGCTCGTTGGCAAACTGGTGAAGGAAATCACCGTCGCCGCGAAAATCGGCGGTCATGACCAGTCGGCCAACGCGCGGCTTTTCGCCGCCGTCGAAAAGGCCAAGAAGGCCAGTGTCACCCGCGATGTGATCGAACGCGCCATCAACAAGGGCGCCGGCATCGGTGGCGAAAAGATGGTCATGGACCATGTCGTTTTTGAGGGCTACGCGCCCCACAAGGTCCCGGTCATCGTCGAAGTCTACACCGACAACGTGCAACGCACGACCCCCGAGATGCGCGTGCTTTTCAAAAAAGGCATTCTCGGCACGACCGGCAGCAACAAATTTTTGTTCGAGCATGTCGGCATCGTCGAAGCCTACACCTCGGCTGCAGACGTGGACCTGGAGGCGGCCGCGATTGAAGCAGGGGCCAATGATTTTGAGGCGATCAGCCATGCCCAAAACGATGACATTCCCGAAGGGACGACCGGTGCGCGTTTCCACACCGACCGCACCCAGGTGCACGCGGCGTCGACCTGGTTGAGCGCGAATGGCTGGACCGTCGTCACAAGTGAAATCGGCTACGTCGCCAAGATGTTCCCCGAGCTCACCGAAGAGCACCGCGCCGATGTCGGCGAGTTCCTGCAGGCCCTCGAAGAGCACGAAGACGTGCAGCGTGTCTGGGCGGCCGTAAAGTAAGTCCCGGTCAATTTCCTTTCAGCCATAAAAAAGCCGCGTCATTTACGACGCGGCTTTTTGATTGGGTGCGAATCAATCTTACGCACCGCCGCCACCGCTGGCGGCGGGCTTGGGCTTGAAGGCGGTGCGGAAGCTCGCCGCGAGGTAATCGCGGTTCATGCGGGCGATGAAGTCGTGGCTGATGAGCTTGGGGCAGGCGGCGGAGCACTCGTATTGATTGGTGCAGTTACCGAAGCCGAGTTCGTCCATCTTCGCGACCATGTTGAGCACGCGGGTGTCGCGCTCGGGCTGGCCCTGCGGGAGGAGGCCGAGCTGCGAGACTTTGGCGGACACGAAGAGCATCGCGGAGGCGTTTTTGCACGCAGCCACGCAGGCGCCGCAGCCGATGCACTGGGCGGCGTCCATCGCAAGGTCGGCGATGTCCTTCGGGATCGGCGTGGCATTGGCGTCCTGCGCCGAGCCGGTGCGGATGGAGATAAAGCCGCCGGCCTGCTGGATGGCGTCGAACGCGGAACGGTCGGAGATCAGATCTTTGACGATCGGGAAGGATTTGGCGCGGAAGGGCTCGATGGTGATGATCGAGTTGTCCTCGAAGCTGCGCATGTAGGTCTGGCAGGAGGCGACGCCGTGGTGCGGACCGTGGGGTTTGCCGTCGATGACGAGCGAGCAGGTGCCGCAGATGCCTTCACGGCAGTCGTGGGCGAACGCGATGGGATCCTCGCCGATGCGCTCGAGCTGGTCGTTGACGACATCGAGCATCTCAAGGAGCGACATGTTCGGGTTCAGATCCTTCGCAGGATAATCAACGAACTTGCCCGGCTGGTCGGCGGCGGGCTGGCGCCAGACGCGGATGGTGACGGAGATATTTTTGGAAGTTTCGGCAACCATGATGGGTGTGCGTTTGAGTGGGTTGGCGGTGGGTGTGGCTGCGCGGCTTACTTGTAGGAGCGCACGCTCATCTTGGTGAACTCGTAGTTGAGCGGCTCGATGTTGCGGAGCGGCACGTTGCCCTCGCCTTGGAATTCCCAGGCGGCGACGTGGGCGAAGTTTTCGTCGTCACGTTTGCACTCGCCGTCCGGCCACTGGTGTTCCTCGCGGAAGTGACCGCCGCAGCTTTCCTCGCGGGCGAGGGCATCGCGGCACATGAGTTCGCCGAGCTCGATGAAGTCGGCAAGGCGGTTGGCGCGCTCGAGGGCCTGGTTCATGTTGTCGCCGGAACCGGGGACATTGACGTTGGCCCAGAACTCGGTGCGGAGGGCCTGGATCTTCTTGATGCCGTCCTCAAGGCCTTCCTTCGTGCGGGCCATGCCGCAGTGGTTCCACATGATGAGGCCGAGCTTCTTGTGGTAGTAGTTGACGGGCTCCTTGCCCTTGGCAGCGAGGAGACGCTTGACGATGGAGGAGGCGTTTTCCTCGGCGGCCTTGAACTCGGGCGCATCGGTGGACGGGCGGGAGGTGGGCTTCACGGTGGCGAGGTAGTTGCCGATCGTGTAGGGAACCACGAAGTAACCGTCGGCAAGACCCTGCATGAGCGCGGAGGCGCCGAGGCGGTTCGCGCCGTGGTCGGAGAAATTGGCTTCGCCGAGCACAAAGAGGCCCGGGACGTTGGACATGAGGTTATAGTCCACCCAGAGGCCGCCCATCGTGTAGTGCACGGCGGGATAGATGCGCATCGGCTGCTTGTAGGCGCTCTCGTTGGTGATCTCGTGATAGATGTCGAAGAGATTGCCGTAGCGTTCCTTCACGGCGGCTTCGCCGAGCTCGAGGATCTTTTCCTTGGAGGGGTTGTGGAGGTTGGCGCGGTTGGCGACCTGCTTGCCGTAACGCTGGATGGCTTCGGCGAAATCAAGGTAAACGCCGAGGCCGGTGTCACCGACGCCGCGGCCTTCGTCACACATGCGCTTGGCGGCGCGGGAGGAAACGTCGCGCGGGGCGAGGTTGCCGAAGCTCGGATAGATGCGCTCTAGGAAGTAATCGCGGTCGGCCTCGGGGATGTCGGCCGGGGGCTTTTTGCAGTCTTCCTTTTTCTTGGGGACCCAGATGCGTCCGTCGTTGCGGAGCGACTCGGACATCAGCGTAAGCTTCGACTGATAATCGCCGGAGACCGGAATACAGGTCGGGTGAATCTGTGTGTAGCAGGGATTCGCGAAGCAGGCGCCTCGCTTGTAGGCGCGCCAGATGGCGGTGGTGTTGGAACCGCGCGCGTAGGTGGAAAGATTGAAGACGTTGCCGTAACCGCCGGTGGCGAGGATGACGGCTTCGCCGGAGTGGCGGTGGAATTTGCCGGTCACGAGGTCGCGGGTGATGACTCCGCGGGCGTGGCCGTCCACGACGACGAGGTCGACCATTTCGTGCTGGGTAATGAGTTCGACGGCGCCGGCGCCGACCTGCTTCGAGAGCGCGGAGTAGGCGCCGAGGAGGAGCTGCTGGCCGGTCTGGCCGCGGGCATAGAAGGTGCGGGACACCTGCGCGCCACCGAAGGAGCGGTTGGCGAGAAGGCCACCGTATTCGCGGGCAAAGGGGACACCTTGCGCGACGCACTGGTCGATGATGTTGACGGACACCTCGGCGAGACGGTGGACGTTGCCCTCGCGAGCGCGGTAGTCGCCACCCTTGAGCGTGTCGTAGAACAGGCGGTGAACGCTGTCGCCGTCGTTCTGGTAGTTCTTGGCGGCATTCACGCCTCCCTGCGCAGCGATGGAATGCGCGCGACGAGGGCTGTCGTGGAAGACGATGCACTTCACCTTGTAACCGAGCTCGGAAAGCGTCGCGGCGGCGGACGCACCGGCGAGACCGGCACCGACGATGACGACCTCGTATTTACGCTTGTTGGCGGGGTTGACCAACTTGAGGTTGGACTTGTAGGTGCGCCATTTGTCGGCGAGAGGGCCGGGGGGAACGTTGGAATTGAGAGTGGCCATGGCGGGTGGAAATCAGTTGTGGGCAGCAGGGGCGGTGACAGGGGTGCCGGCGGTGATTTTCGCGGCGGCAGTGCCTTCAGCGGGTTTGGCGATGCCGGCCAGAATCGCGCCCGGGATGACGAGATTGCCGAGGAAATAGAGGATGCAGAGGCCGGTCACGACCTTGCGCAGGAACGCGCTCCAGGAGCCGTTGCGCCAGCCGATCGTCTGGAAGAGCGACTCGACACCATGGAGAAGGTGGATGGAGAGCAGTGTGGTCGCGATGATGTAGAACAGGGAGACAACCGGATTTTGAAATCCGAGGAAAACCATGCTGTAGACGTCGTGCACGACCTCGCCCTTTTTCGCGAGGGTGATGCCGAGTTCTTTCGCGTCATGCTGCATCGTCCATTCGGGCAGCTGGGTCTTGAACGTCTCCTGCCCGGCCACGCCAAGGGTGAAATGCGCCAGATGATACAGGATGAAAAAGAACACGATCACGCCGGTCCAGCGCATCGCGCGAGACGCCCAGGTGGCATGAAGCCATTTATGAACTCCATACTGATTGGGACCGCGGGCGGCCTTGCTTTCCAGAGTGAGCGCGACGGCGGCCCAGATATGGAGCGCCACGCACACTAGCAGCACGATGCGCACAAGCCAGAGCGCGGGCCCAAGATCCTGAAGAAAATGCGCGTAGCCGTTGATGTGGTCGGGCGGCAGAAAGATCTGCAGATTGCCGACCAAGTGGCCGAACACAAAGCCCACGAGCACAAGACCCGTGATGGCCATGATGAATTTTCGCCCGATGGACGAAAAGAAGAGGTTACCGATTAAGCTCATCGCGCGTATGGGAGTGGGTAAAGGTCGACTGAATTCTGGCCCGCAAGGCCAAGGTCATCGCCATTCCTACCGACCGGCCCCCTATTGTAAAGGTAAGGCGCCGAAACGCTTAAAACTATCACCGTGTATTAGGCAGCCTAACGAGCAGGAGAAGTTATCTCCTTATCGCGACCGACGAGAGCCTTTGGTAAGGCTCTAATATCCCAGCATCTTGCGGGGGCTTCGCCCACATCCGCCAAAGCTCCGGCAGGCGAAAATCAAAGCAGACCGCACCTGCCCTTCGTTCAATCCGTTATTTCGACAGCGGCTTGAGCAGCGAAAATTTTCCGCTGGCAGCCGGCGCGATGAAGCGGCGCCGGAACGCGATCACCCGCGCGCCAAAACCGAGGACACCGGCCAGAGCCGCTTCCACCGAACCGGGCGCGACATGGTCCGCAACATAATGAAAGTCCCAACGATTCTCCGAGGTCTGCACCAGGCTGTAATGCCAGCAGGCGAAGTTTTCCGGCAAGGCGGCGTCGATTTCCGACGGGGACACCAACGATCCATCGGGACGGAAATACAGCCCGCCCTCGCGTCCCAGCAGGCGATACCCCGCCGGCGTGCGGCGCACAACATCCCCGGTGTGATAACGCAGCAGCGGCATCGCCTCACGGTCACGAGTGGTCACGTAAATTTGAAACACCTCGGGCAGCTCCCGATACGGGACGAGTTCGACAAAGACATTGCCGTCGATCACCCGCGAGTCGTCCTTGAACGCTTCGCCGATGAAAATATACCCCGCCTCGGTGGAGCCGTAGAGGTCGACCTGCGGCGCAGGGAAGACCTCGGCGATGCGCCGGGCATGCTGGAGACTGGCCTTGCCGTAGGTGAGGATGACAACCTTGACGCTCGGGACGCTGACCCCGCGCTTCCGCACGGCGCGCGCGAGCAACGAAAGATAAACGGGCTCACCCTCGATCACCTCGGGCTGGACCGCCTGCAGTTCGGTGACAATCCGGTCCCACTCGCTCTCGGGAAAAACAAACGGGTCGCTGGTCAGGTTGAGATACACCGTGCCATCGAAATACCGGTGGGGAAACGGATGGTCCTCGTAGGGGCAGATGTTGCTCGAGCAGCCCACCGGGGCCAGAACGCACTTGCGGTAGGGCCTGTCCGCATAAGGCGCGAGCAACGGATGGGCGCGGTAGGCCCGGGCGGTTTGCGCGTTCCACCAGCCGTCCTCCATGACCACGGTCATCGGCGACTGCGTGGTGCCGCCGGTGGATTCGTATTCAAATTTCCGCGACGCAAATCCCCGCTCGATCTCCGCATAATCGCCGAAAAAGGCCTGATGGCCGCGCTCGACGATCTCCTTTTTTGATAGCGCCGGAATCTCCCGGTAACACGCCCACTGCAAAGGCTCCGTGTGCAACGGGAAGCGCTGCGAATAGAGGGGACTGCGCTCGTAGATCTTGCGAATCTCCAGCTCAAGCGGAGCCGGCAGCCCGCCGTCGGCGGCAGTTTCCAGAAGGTCGGGGTGATTGGCGAACGTGGGCGCGGACTGCATGTCGATAAGGTCGCAGGCTACTTCGCCTCATTCGCCTGTCAAATGCCGCAGGCGGTCTGCGGACCGGCGTAAAATCCCGGCCGTCAGCGCCCCGCCTTGATCTCCGCCCAGCGAGGCGCGAAGAGAAACAAGGCATTCAGGACCAACGAATGGGTGATCCGCCCGGAATGGGCCCACGCATAAACGTCGTCCACCGGAAGGCTGGTCACTTCGATTTCTTCGTCCGGATCCCACTCCTGTTCGACCGTGCGGACCGCGTCTTCGACCAGCACGAGATGACAGCGGTTGCTCATGATGGCCGGATTAGGATTCACGGATCCGAGCAGCCGCGCGATCTTGCCCGTGTAACCCGTTTCCTCCCTCAATTCGCGCACCCCGGCCGTGACCGGGTCCTCGCCAAGGTCAATCACCCCGCCCGGAACCTCCCATGAAAATGCATCCGTGCCATAGCGAAACTGGTTCACGAGCACGAGCCGGTGGTCGGGGGTGAGGGCGATCACGTTCACCCAGTCGGGCGAGGCGATCACGACGAATTCGCGCTCGGTGCCACGCACCGGATGGCGGAACTCCACGCCGCGCACGTCGAAAATACGCGTCGCGGCCAGAGAACGGCTCGCGCCTTTTTCCCAGCGGGATGGAGAATGGAGGGAGCTCATGGGCAAAAAAAACCTCCCGACCTTTGCGGCCGGGAGGTGAAGAGTGGCAGGTGCCGTGTTATTTCTTGGCGGGCAGCTTGATCTTCTGCCCGACCTTCAGCTTGGAGGCATCCACACCCGGATTAACGGCCTGGATGTCCGCAAGCGTGGCGCCTTGAGCGCGGGCGATTTTGGCAAACGTATCGCCCGACTTGATGATGTATTCGTCAGGACCCGCCACGACCGGGCCTGCGGCAGTCTTTCCATTGGCGGCCTTGGGGGCGACACGCGCCTCCTGAACCTTGGTGATTTCACCGCGAATGTTGCCGAGCTGCTGGGCGACTTCGCTGAAAGCGGCGTTGGTTTCACCGGCAAGCTTGTTGGCGACGCCGGAGGCGCGGTCGGCGGCGGCGGTGGCGTTGCGCGCCAGACCTTCGACTTCGTCGACCTTGGCGCTCAAGGGTTCGACCTGGGTGGAGACGGCGGAAATTTCTTTTTTGGCCGAGGAAACTTTGGCCAGAGCCACGCCGGAAAGCACGAGGGCGAGCACGCCGACGATTATGCCAGCGACCGGCAGGTAGCTGTTATTCTCACGAGAGATGGTATCCATTTAAATAAAGAAGGTTGGGCTGCGAGGGTTAGGTTGAAAGGAGAGCCTAAGCAAGCAGAGAGTGTCCCGAGTTGTTCACACAGCCGTCACACTTAGGGTTTACGTTGACACGCTGCCGTTCACGCGGCCCTTATCTGCGCCCTCGGGGTGTAGCTTAGCCTGGTAGAGCGCCTGGTTTGGGACCAGGAGGTCGTAGGTTCGAATCCTATCGCCCCGACCATTTTCGTGGAGCGCAACATCGAGGCGCGATCCGCCCAATGCCCGTCCGGATCGATCACGGTGGTCTGCTCGATCATCCGGATCGCCTCGGCGGTGTTTCCGGCCTTGGCCGCAAGGGCGGCGAGGTGGTAGGCCGCCTCGGAACGGACCAGCTTCCCGAGCGCGAGGTCGGCCGAAATCTGCTTGAGCGCGGTTTCGCCCTCCGCGGTGGCCCCGGCCTGCACGGCGGAAATAGCCGCACCCAGCCGGGCGCGCTGACCAAAGGCGTCGTTCTTCAGAATACCGGAGGCCTTGCCATAGGCCTCGCGGGCTTCGGCGTAGTTGCCTGCCGAATACGCCTGGTCCGCCAGGCGGAGCTGGGCGAGCCCGCCGAGCACGTGGTCGCCATGCGCCGCCACAAAGGCCTTCAGCTGGTCGTCCGTCGTCGCGGCTCCGTAGTCGGCCGCGATCGCGCGCTCACGCTGCGCAGCCATGTATTCGTAGGCGCCCTTGCCCAGGATCACGACCAGCACGAGTGCGCAGGCGGCCAGGACGGCGCGGGAGTTTTTCTCCCAGAAGATCCGCAGGCGGTCTTCAAAGGTGGGCGCAAGGTAGTTTTCATCGACCGTAACAAGGTTGCGGTCATCGCCGGCGGATGAAGAGGAGGCGGGTTTCGGGGTCTTGGACATGGCTTGAAATTAAATGAAGTGCCACCGAAACACATCGACCGGATGGCGTAAAGGCGGGATTCGCCGCGCAAGGGTTCCGGGGTGGCCAAGACCCGCCCGGTCATCCTTCAATCGAAGACGACCGTCTTGTTGCCGTAAACCAGAACACGGCTTTCAAGATGCCAGCGCACGGCTTGGGCGAGCACGATCTTCTCGAGATCGCGCCCTTTGCGCACGAGGTCGGCGACCCCATGGCGGTGGGTTACGCGAGTCACGTCCTGCTGAATGATCGGGCCATCATCGAGCACGGCGGTCGCATAGTGGGCGGTCGCGCCGATCAGCTTCACCCCGCGGGCGGCCGCCTGGTGATACGGCCGGCCGCCGGCAAACGCGGGAAGGAACGAGTGGTGGATGTTGATCACCGGCCGGCCCAGGTTTTTGAGGAAATCCTCCGAAAGCACCTGCATGTAACGGGCAAGGATCACCAGTTCGACGTCGAGCGAACGCAGAAGCTCGAGCTGGGCGGCCTCGGTCTCGGCCTTCGTTTCAACCGTAAAGGGCGTGAAATGAAACGGCAGTCCGTAGCCGCGCACGGTTTCCTCCAAGTCGCGATGGTTGGATACCACCGCGACAACGTCGCACATATAGTCGCTGGATTGCCAACGAAGCGCCAGATCGTGAAAACAGTGATCGAACTTGGAAACGAAGATGGCCACACGCGGGCGATGGCTGGATGAGGTCACGCGCGCCTGCATCCCGATCGACGAGGCGAAGGTGTAAAACGCCTCCGTCTCGGCCGAGGTGGCATCGCTGGCCGGGATCCACTCGATCCGCTGAAAAAATATCCCCGACTCCATGTCACGGTGCTGGTCGGCGTGAACGATGTTGCCGCCGCGTTCGAAAATCCATCCGGCGGTGCGGGCGACAAGCCCCGGTTGATCGGGGCCATGAAGAAGGGCGATGTGAACGGGAAGACTCATGCGCCCTCGACAAAACCTAATCCGCCCCGGTCCACAAATGGAAACGCCTAGGCTCCGCCGGTCGGCGGGACGAGCCCGGCCGACAAGCCTTCAAGCGGTTCGGCCGCGCCTTCGTCGATCGAGGGCTCGTCCGGGGTCATGGGAAACTGGGCCACGAAGCGGGGGAAATCCAGCACCTCGAAGCGCCCGTCGAAGTGCTCGATCACCGCCGTGAGAGACTCCACCCAGTCGCCGGAGTTAAGGTAATGCACGTCGCCGAGCATTTTGTCGGCCGGAGTGTGAATATGCCCGCAGAGAATGCCAGTGCAGCCCCGCTCCTTGGCGAGTTGCGCGAGGTGATCCTCGAACTTGGAAATGTGGTTCACCGCGGATTTGACGCGGGCCTTGATCGCCTTGCTCAACGACCAGTATTCCAGTCCCCGCCAGGCGCGCCAGGCGTTGTAGGCCCGGTTCAATCCCAGAAGGGTGCGGTAGCCCCAGTCGCCGAGGTGGGCGAGGAAGACGAAATTCCGCGTAATCGTGTCAAACACGTCCCCATGGAGCACGAGGTAGCGGCCGCGCGGCGTTTCGTGCACATAGTCTTCGACAATGTGCAGGTGCTCGAACTGCATTGGCAAAAACGCCGCCAGCACATCATCATGATTGCCCCGCAGGTAGATGACCTCGGTGTCGCGCTTCTCGACCTTTTTCAGCACGAGACGCACGAAGCGCGTGTGCTCCTTGGTCCAGCGGCCGGCGCGGCGAAGCTGCCAGCCGTCAATGATGTCTCCGTTGAGGATCAACTTCTCGCAGTGTGTATGCTGGATGAAGTGATTCACCTCGCGAATCTTGCAGTCCGGCGTGCCGAGGTGGACGTCGGAAATAATCACGGTGCGAACGCTGAGTTTGCTCATTTGGCGTCCTTTCGGGCGGGGTAACGGGATTGAGTCGTGGCGGGCACGGCGATGCGCAGGTGACGGGGGCGCACGATCACCTCCAGGCGGGCCGGCCCTTGGTGGGTTTCGCCATCCGTGTGGAAAAGTCCCGGCTTCGCCCGATCGATGGTGAAAGTTGCCCCGCCCATCCGCATGACCGACGCAGACCGGTCGAAACCTCCGAAAAACAACCGGGTCGCCAGCGAAGCCGCTCCGAAGATGCCGGTCGGCCGCACCGCCACGAGATCGAGCCGTCCGTCATCGACCCGCGCTCCCGGTGCGATCCGGGCGTTGTTGCCGTATTGGTCGGAATTGCTCACCGCCACCAGGAACGCATCGAGCGAAACGCTGCGGCCGCCCGTGGTGACCGTGACGCGCTCGGGGCGATGCTCGCAAAAAGCGGCGAGTCCGGTGCGGAAATAGTTCGGCAGGCCCCGGCGCTCGAGCCGGTTGAAACGAAAACCGATTTCAGCATCGAAGCCGAGACCCATGACGTTAAAGAACGGTCGACCGTCCGCCTCACCTGTATCCATCATCTCGTTACGACTGAAACCGGCCCGCAGCAGCGCCAGCGCACGGAGCGGGGCCGTGGGGATTCCCAGATGAAGCGCGAGTCCGTTTCCAGAACCGCAAGGCACCAGGGCAAGGCAGGCCCGCGTGCCGGCCACCGCCTGGGCCACTTCGTTGAGCGTGCCGTCCCCGCCCACCGCCACGATGCGCTCGCAATCCTCGGCCACGGCCTTCCGGGCGAGCACGGTGGCGTGTCCGGGTGCGTCGGTAAAAACGAGGTTCGCGTCGAGTCCGTGCTGCGCAATGAATGAGGGAATTGCGCGGACCAGCCACGGATCCCGGCGATTCTTGCCCGAGTTCGGATTAAAAATGAAACGGGTTTTCATGTGGAGAGCACAGGCATCGTTGTTTCCACCCGGCCCAAAACCCGGCCGGCGATGGCGGCCGCGGCATGCGGCCGCGCCAGGGGTTCGAGCGACGCGCGCCATGCCGACCAGACGGCACCATTGTCGGCGAAAGCACGACGGCAGGCGTCAAGAAGGGCTTCGGGCGTATCGACGTAAGCGCCGATGCCGTGGCGGCGAAGCAACTCGTAGTTTCCCTCCTCCTGCCCGGGCACGATCTGGGAAACCAGCATCGGACAACGTGCGGCGATCGCCTCCTGGGTGGTGGCGCCGCCCGCCTTGCTGACGACCACGTGATGCGTCATCAGCAGCCGGGGCAGCTCGTCCGTCCAGCCGAGGATCCGCGCGGGCGTGGCGCGGCCCGCGGCCACCTGCTCGAGGCGGCGGCGCAACCCTTCGTCGCGACCGACCGCCACGGTGATTTCCCAGCCAGCCTCGGCAAGCAAGCGGCCGGCCATGGCCTCTGCACCGCGGACTCCGGAGTGAGCAATGAACAGAATACGCGGACGCCCTCCGCTCGCGAGAGGTGGCGGGGCGAGTTCACCCTCATTCACGGCAAAGAAGGCCGGGGTCGGAAACCCGCAAT
Organism: Rariglobus sp.; assembly: GCA_029266495.1. Taxonomy (GTDB): domain Bacteria; phylum Verrucomicrobiota; class Verrucomicrobiia; order Opitutales; family Opitutaceae; genus Rariglobus. The sequence continues at coordinate 15,319 of JAQSWS010000106.1, forward strand.
CATGCACGCGATCCGCGGGTAATCCGGCCGCCTCCAGGATGGCGGCCGTATCGGCGTTGGGCACAAACCAGCCGGCGCACGGTGCTCCCCACCAGAGTGAATTGATGCTGATCGAATCGGTGACGATGTTGTAATGCGGAGGCAGGTGCATGCCCTTTTGCGCGAGTCGTTCGAGGAGGAACGCATAAACGGGATAGGTGCTGCAGATCACGGCTGGACGCTCACGCGCAATCAAAGCGGCAAGGCTGCGGGTTTGCCGCGCGAGCAGCACGGGCAGCGCGGCCTGCACGCCTTTCGAACGGTCCAACCAGCCATAAATCATGCTCCAGAGGTGCGGCGCCCCATTGATGACGGCGAGATACGCACGCCGGCAAAAGGCGTCCGTGCGCGGTGCGGCCAATGCAAAGAGATCAACCACCCGTGCGCTGTCCGCACCCTGCGAGGAGATGAAGGCGGCGGCGAGATTGCGGGCGGCGGCATTATGACCCTCGCCGTAACTGGCGGTCAGCACCAGGACACGCGAGGTGGACGGAGGCCGCACCTCGGCCACCACCGCCACCAGATCGGCCTCGAAACGCACGATCACTTTTTCCCATGACTGCTGCGCCATGGAATGCGGCGCCGCATTCCCGAGTTTCCTGCGCAGTTCAGGTTCCCGCACCAGGCGAACGGCGGCGGCCTCGAGTTCACGGGGCTCGTCGCAAGGAGCAACCAGGCCGTTTTCGCCATGCACAACAAACTGGCGCGCAGCCGCGTAATCGAAACCGGCCACCGCCAGTCCGCTTGCCATGGCTTCGGTGAGAACATTGCCAAAGGTTTCCGAGAGACTCGCGTGGATGTAAATATCCGCGGAGGCATAATAGCGTGCGATCTCGGCGCGCGACATGGCGCCGGCGAAGATGCAACCGGGATTCTGCGCCTCAAGGCTCGCGCGCAGAGGACCGTCTCCCGCGAGCACAAAACGGAGGCGCGGGTCGGCCTCGCGCATCGCGGCGTAGCACTTGAGGAGCTGAGGATAGTTTTTCTCCGCAGCCATCCGTCCCACATGAAGCACGACGAGATCGTCGGGACCGGCGCCCCAGCTCGCACGCAATGCCGGGTCCCGTTTCGACGGAGAAAACTGGCGCAGGTCCACACCGCGCGAAAGCAACGCAAGGTTTTCGAAGCCCAGGCCCGCGAGTTCCTCGGCGAGTTCCAGCGTGGGCACAAAGGTGCGTCGGGTGCGGTTGTGAATGCGGCGCAACCAGGCCAGCGTCGGCCGGCTTAAAGGCGCGAAACCGTAGGAAGAGGAGTAGCGGTGAAAGTTGGTGTGAAAACTCGAGGTCACCGGCAGGCCCAATGCCCGCGCCGCGCTGATCGCACTCGCCCCGAGCGGTCCTTCGGTGACCACATGGACGAGGTCGGGCGGATCAAGCCTCCAGAGTTTTTCGAAACGCCGGCGGGCGGGCAGACCGAATCGAAGCATCGTGTAACCAGGAATGGGCAGGCCGGGCATCGCCACTTCGCGGAACTCCGGATGGGAGGCATCTCCGGGAAGATCCGCGCGCCGGGGGCGATAGACCGTCACTTGATGGCCGCGACGGCCCAGCTCTGACGCAATGACCCCGAATGTCATGGCAACGCCATTTACTTCGGGCGGGAACGTTTCGGAGATGATGGCGAGCTTCAATTGAATAGCCTCCATTCAGCCCGACCAAGGTGACGAACAGGTGGCGTTTGTGTGACGACGCCGTCAAAACCACCCAAATATCGCGAAATCGTCACGTTTCGCCCGTCCACTTCACCTTATTGTAACGCAAGAGGCTTCACGGGCGCGCCAACAAAAAGCCCCGGGCGCGGGTGGCGGCCGGGGCTTTTCAGTTGAGCGGAAGTGCAAAAACTCAGACGACGGCAACGTTGCCCACGTAACTCTGGATTGGTCGCACGCCGACACGCTTGTTCTTGAGTGCCTGAATGCCCTGCAACGCGGCTTGGGCGCCGGTGATCGTAGTCATGATGCATACGCTGTGGGCGTAGGCCGCCTGACGGATCTTGTTCTCATCCTTGCGCGGGATCATGCCTCCCGGCGTATTGATGATCAGCTGGATCTGACCGTTCTTGATCATGTCCACGGCGGTCGGACGGCCTTCATCGATCTTGCAAAGACGATTCACGTTCACGCCGTTAAAGGCGAGATGATCGGCGGTGCCGCTCGTTGAGAAGATGGAGAAGCCAAGCGCCTCCAACTGGCGGGCGATGTCCACCACCCGGTGCTTGTCCGCGTCCTTCACGGAAAGGAACACGTTGCCCTTGACCGGCAGGCCGGGCTTGGCGGCGGCCTGGGCCTTGGCGAAGGCAATGCCGAGGTCTTCGTCGAGGCCCATGACTTCGCCCGTGGAGCGCATCTCCGGCGAGAGCGTGATGGTGGCACCCGGAAAACGCACGAAGGGGAACACCGCTTCCTTGACGCACCAGTGCTTCGGGGTCTGCTCGCGGGTGAAACCGAGATCTTTGAGCTTTTTGCCCGTCATGACCTTGGCGGCCAGCTTCGCAAGCGGAACGCCGATTGCCTTGGCAACAAAAGGCACGGTGCGCGAGGCGCGCGGGTTGACTTCGAGGATGTAGAGCTGGTGGTCCTTGATCGCGAACTGCACGTTCATCAGGCCGACGACCTTGAGTTCCTTCGCCAGCGCGTAGGTGGCCTGGCGAACGGTGTTGAGCATGTCCTTCGAGAGGGTGTGCGGGGGCATGACCATCGAGGCGTCGCCGGAGTGCACGCCGGCAAACTCAATGTGCTCCAGCATGCCGCCGATGACGGAGGTTTCGCCGTCGCTGATGCAGTCCACGTCGAGCTCGATGGCGTCTTCGAGGAACTTGTCGATGAGCACGGGCTTGCCGGGCATGACGTCGAAGGCCTGGCGGACGACATCGCGGAACTCCTGCTCGCTGTAGACGATGAACATGCCTCGGCCGCCGAGCACAAAGCTCGGGCGAAGCAACACGGGGAATCCGATCTCGTGGGCGGAGGTAAGCGCGTCGGCCTCGTTGAGCGCGGTCCGGTGGGCGGGAGACTTGAGCCCGGTCTTTTCGAGGATGGCGGAGAACAGCTTGCGGTCCTCGGCGGCCTCGATCGATTCCGGCGAAGTGCCGATGATGTTTACGCCGTTGGCCTTGAGGGCGGTGGCGAGGTTGAGCGGGGTCTGCCCGCCAAACTGCACGATTACCCCGGCGCACTGCTCCTGCTGATAGATTTCCAGGACGTCCTCAAGGGTGAGCGGCTCAAAGTAGAGCCGGTCGGAGGTGTCATAGTCGGTCGAGACGGTCTCGGGGTTGGAATTGACCATGACGGTCTCGTAGCCGATCTCGCGCAAAGCGAAGGAGGCATGGACACAGCAGTAGTCGAACTCGATGCCCTGGCCGATGCGATTGGGGCCGCCGCCGAGGATCATGATCTTCTTTTTGCCGTCCTTCGAAGGCATGACCTCATTTTCGTCGCCGTAGGAAGAATAGTAGTAAGGCGTGAAAGCCTCGAATTCGGCGGCGCATGTATCCACCAGCCGATACGTCGTGTTGATGCCGCGCTTCTTGCGATCGGCGCGCACGACGGCGAGATCACTCTTGAAGAAGTGCGCAAGCTGGACGTCGGAGAACCCAAACTGTTTGGCGCGGCGGAAGGCCTCGGGAGTGACGGAAGCGAGCGTCTCTTTTTTCAACGCCTGCTCCATCTCGAAGATCTCGTGAAGCTGGGTGAGGAACCAGGGATCGATCTTGGTCAGGTCGAAAATCTGGCCGACGGTGTAGCCGGCAAGGAAAGCGTAGCGGATGTAATAAACGCGCTCGGCGTTGGGGGTGGCGAGCTTGCTGCGGATCGTCTTGTCGTCGGGGAGCTCGTCACCACCCCATTTTCCACCGCCCCCGCCAAAGCCGCGTGCGCCCGTCTCGAGTGAACGCAGGCACTTCTGGAAGGATTCCTTGAACGTGCGGCCGATGGCCATCGCCTCGCCGACGGATTTCATCGCGGAGGTGAGGGTTGCGTCGGCGTCAGGGAACTTCTCAAACGTAAAGCGGGGGATCTTCGTGACGACGTAGTCGATCGTCGGCTCGAAGCTGGCCGGTGTGAGGCGCGTAATGTCGTTGCGCAGCTCGTCGAGCGTATAGCCGACGGCGAGCTTGGCGGCGATCTTGGCGATGGGGAAACCCGTGGCCTTGGAAGCGAGCGCCGAAGAGCGCGACACACGGGGATTCATCTCGATCACGACCTGGCGGCCGGTCTGCGGATCAAGGGAGAACTGGATGTTGGAACCGCCGGTCTCAACGCCGATCTCGCGGATGACGGCGAAGGAGGCGTCGCGCATCACCTGGTATTCCTTGTCGGTCAGGGTCATCGCCGGGGCGACGGTGATGGAGTCGCCGGTGTGCACGCCCATCGGGTCGAAGTTCTCGATGGAGCAAATGACCACACACTGGTCCTTGTGGTCGCGCATGACCTCCATCTCGTATTCCTTCCAGCCGAGGAGACACTCCTCGACGAGGACCTCGTGAACGGGGGAAAGATCGAGACCGTTGGCGGTGATGCGCTCGAATTCCTCCCGGTTGTAGGCAATGCCGCCACCTTGACCGCCGAGGGTGAAGGACGGGCGGATGATGAGGGGGAAATTGCCGATCTGCTCGGCGGCGGCGCGGGCCTCGTCCATGGACTTGACGGTCTTGGAACGGGCGACATCGAGGCCAATCTTGATCATGGCCTGCTTGAAGAGCTCACGGTCTTCACCCTTGTTGATGGCGTCGGGCTTGGCGCCGATCATCTCGACGTTGTGCTTCGCGAGGATGCCCGCCTTGAAGAGCTCCATCGAAAGATTGAGCGCGGTCTGGCCGCCCAAGGTGGGGAGAAGCGCGGAAGGTTTTTCGGCTTCGATGATCTTTTCGAGGCTGTCGACGGTGAGCGGCTCGATGTAGGTCACGTCCGCGAACTCCGGATCGGTCATGATCGTGGCCGGATTCGAGTTCACCAAGACCACGCGGTAGCCCTCTTCTTTCAAGGCCTTGCAAGCCTGCGTGCCGGAGTAATCAAATTCGCAGGCCTGGCCGATGACAATGGGGCCGGCGCCAATGATGAGGATGGACTGAAGATCGGTGCGTTTGGGCATGGACGTGAGTGCTTGCGAGGTTGGGACGCACCTGCGACGGGGCAAGCGGAAAGGCGGCGGGCTCCGCCCGACTCACGATGTGCAAACCCACCCGCCTGCGGCATTCCCCGGCGGGCGGACGGGCTACTTCAGCAACTTGGCCATGTCCACCCCGAGGACCTTGGCGGCGGAGATTTTGTCCCCACGACAGGCATTGAGCACCATATCAATGTATTGGCGCTCCTGGCCGGCGAGGTAATCAGCGAGCTTGGGCCAGTCCTTGACCTCCTTGAGGCGAAGAGGCAGCTGCTCCGAAGTCACCACGCGGGTGGTGGTCGTGGCGGCGATCTTGGTGACGAGCTGACTGAGCTCCGAGAGATTGCCCGGCCAATGATACGCCTGGAGGGTATCGATCGCATCCTCGGTGAACTCGATGAGGTTTGCATCGAAGGCCGGATTGGAGGCGGTGCTGAGATAAAATTTCACCAGCAGGGGGATGTCTTCAAGACGGTCGCGGAGCGGTGAAAGCACCACCGGCAGAGAAGCGACACGATAGAACAACTCGTCATTAAAAACCCCTTCGTCGGTGAGCTTTTCCAGATCCTCCGTCGTGGTGCAGATCAGTCGGAAGCCATGGGCCGTGTTGCGCAAGACACCCACCAATTCCTGCTGGGTGCCCATTTCCAACTTGTGCAGGTTTTGCAGCAGGAGCGTTCCGCCGCGGGCCTTCTCAACCCACGAGCCGCCGGTGCCGTTGTGTCCCAGCAAACCATCACGAAAATCACCCGCCGAGCTGAGTCCACAATCGATGCGCACCAGCGGAGACTCGGGCGAGGAACTGCCGGCATGCAAAATCTCCGCGACCGTGGTGCGCCCGGTGCCGCTTTCTCCCTGCAACAGGACCGGGGTGCGCACGGTGGCCAGTTTTTTGACCTGCTGAACGAGGCGCTTGTTGGCCGCACTCTGGCCCACCAGACGATTCTCCACGTCCGCAGCCTTGATGGAGGGCGTCGCGGCCGCGCTGGCGCGCTCGGCATGAAATTGCTTGAACTCAATGCCCCGTTTGAGCGTGGCGATCAGCTCGTCCACGCGAAACGGTTTCTGCATGTAGTCGAACGCCCCAAACTTCAGCGCCTGAATCGCACTCTCCGTGCTCGCGTAAGCCGTCATGATGACGATCACCGCGCTGGGATCATAGAGTTTGAGCTGCTTCAACAACGTGATGCCGTCCATCGGCTTCATGTCGATGTCAGCCAGCACGAGGTCGAACCGCTCGACCTTGTATCGGGCAAGCGCCTTTTCTCCGTCCGTGGCAAAGGCGGTGCTGAAGCCGGTTGGCTGAATCACCGCATCCAGCATTTCATGGATGGAAAGGAGGTCGTCGACGATGAGAACAGAGGGCATGAAATAAAGACGCTGAAACAGCGCCAAAGATGCGGGAAACGCAAGGCTTAGAGCCTACTGCAAACCGCCGGCGACCGCACCCAGTTGGAAAATTGGAAGGAACATCGCCATGACGATGCCGCCGACGACCACGCCAAGGAATACAATCAGCATGGGTTCGATCAGCGAGGTGAGAGACGCCACGGTGGCCTCGCTTTCGGTGTCATAAAAGTCGGCGATTTTGTTCATCATTCCGTCGACGTTGCCGGTGGACTCGCCCGCCTTTACCATGTGCTTCATCATCGGAGGAAAGAAAGGATTGATCGCAAGAACATCGGAAACCTGGCCGCCCTGGCTCACGTGTTTCGCAATTTCCACGCAGGCGTCCTCGACCTGCACCTTGTTGCTGGCCGAAGCGACGATCTCGAGCGTGCGCAGGATAGGCACACCGGAACGCATCAACGTGGCGTAGGTCCGGCAAAAACGGGACAGCGCGATCTTGTGAACGAGGGAGCCAAAAATCGGAGCCCGGATCAGCCACGTGTCCTTCACTCGACGACCACGGGGCGTGGCCACAAACTTGCTGAAAATCCAATAAGCCGCGATGGCACCCAGGCCAAGCGCCCACCAATACGCCTTCATGAAGTCGCTAAGATCGATGAGCATCTGGGTCGGCGTCGGCAACCGGGCGCCGAAATCCGCGAACATCGACGCAAACACGGGAATAACGAAAATCAGCAGCACGTTCACCAAGGCGACGGCCAGGCCGATCACCGCGATCGGGTAGGTCATCGCGGACTTCACCTTTTTCGAGAGCTTGACCGTCGATTCAAAATAAGACGCCACCTTGCTCAAGATTTCAGCGAGCGCACCCGAGGCCTCGCCGGCCTCGATCATCGATATGAACAGCGTGTTGAATGCACGGGGGAATTTTTTGACCGCGGATGAAAAGGAGTTACCCGCGGAGATATCGACGCGAACATCGCGAATAATGATACGGAATACGGGATCCTCCGTCTGGTCCTGCAACGCCTCAAGACACTGCACCAAGGGCAAACCGGCGTTCAACAACGAGGCGAGCTGCTGGGTAAAAAGGGCGAGCTCACCAAGGGGCAGCTTGTATCTCAGCGATTTCTTTTCGAGGGCCTTTTGTTTGGCGAGCGCCTGGGCCGCCATAAATCCCTGCCCTTTCTGCGTCGTGCGGGGGCCGGAACGAGTCAACGTGCTCTGTTCGGCTGGTGCGGAAGTGATAAAAGCCATTGCGTCGTCAACAAAGCGCTCCGCCGCCGCACTCGCAACCCCATTCCCCCTTCGATGCTGTAAAAAACCCCTGAGAAAAAGGCGGTCCAATCCGTTGCATATTCCAGCCAAGGCTTGACCCCTTCGAGCGCCTGATGAAGCTCGGCGGCGAACTCGCTGCGGTCGTAGTTTAGAGGTAAAACTCCTTCCTTCCAAGTAGGTGTCCCGGGTTCGATTCCCGGCGACCGCACCAATTCCATTCCCGATCGGCGAAGCTGCGGCTCCCGATTCCGGGCCGCATTTTACCTATGTATTCCCCCGCCCCCACCCGCTACGATAAACCGTCGATCTACCGGCGCTGCGGCCGCTCCGGCCTCCAACTGCCGCTCGTTTCGCTCGGCCTGTGGCATAATTTCGGAGGTGTTGACCTGTTCGAAAACGGCCGGGCCATCGTGCGGCGCGCTTTCGACCTCGGCATCACCCACTTCGATCTCGCCAACAACTACGGACCGCCTCCCGGCTCCGCCGAGGAAAACTTCGGCCGGATTCTCAAGGCCGATCTCGCCGCTCATCGTGACGAACTGATCATCTCCACCAAGGCCGGCTATCACATGTGGGCCGGCCCTTATGGCGAATGGGGTTCGCGCAAATATCTCCTCTCCTCCCTC